>NZ_JAOTJD010000012.1:0-97609 GCF_042714595.1 Phenylobacterium ferrooxidans
CGGTGGCGGTGCGAGCCAGGGGGGGGGCGGAAGCGTCACGGCCCAGGCCCGCGTCCTGGCGCCCGAACCCCAGGCGGCCGAGGCGCCGCCGGTGCTGCAGTCCTTCGCCGATGTCATCGCCCTGATCGAGAAGAAGCGCGATATCGCGCTGCGCCTCGACGTCGAACGCTATGTGCGGCCGGTCAGCTTCCGGCCCGGCGCCATCGAGTTCGAGCCGGCGCCCGGCGCGCCCTCGAACCTGGCCCAGCGCCTGATCGGGCGCCTGAGGGAATGGACCGGCCAGCCCTGGCTGATCGCCGCCCAGGGCGGCGGCGGGGCCGAGAGCCAGTGGGAACGCCAGAAGCGCGAGGAGCGCGAGGTCCGCTCCGAGATCGAGCAGGACCCCTTTGTCCTCTCGGTGATGAAGAGCTTCCCGGGCGCCGAGATCGTCAGCATCCGCACCCTGCCGACGCCGGAGGCCTCACCGGCCGACGCGCCGCCGGAAGACGACGAAGACTAGCCAGTTCATGACGCGAGTGAGGGTTCGATGAAGGATTTGGGCGGCCTGATGAAACAGGCCCAGGCCATGCAGCAGAAGCTGGCCGAGGCGCAGGAACGTCTGGCGCAACTGGTCATCGAGGGGACCTCGGGCGGCGGCATGGTCAAGCTCACCCTGAAGGGCACCGGCGAACTGGCCTCGGTCGAGATCGACGAGAGCCTGCTGGCGCCGGGCGAAGGCGAGGTGATCTCCGACCTGATCGTCGCCGCCCACGCCGACGCCAAGCGCAAGCTGGACGAACAGCAGGCTGAAATGATGCGCAACGCCGCCGGCCCGCTGGCGGGGATGGGCCTGCCTGGTATGCCGAAGTTCTAGGGCTTCAGCTCTAGCCGGGTCACGGTGTTGGTGCGGTCCATCAGCTCCTGAGTGGCGGTTCCGATCGGGACGAAACCGTGAGCGAGCCAGAAGCGTAGGGCCGCCGGGTTCTGGTCCTGGACGATCAGGCGGACGGCCCGGCCGTCCTGGCTGATGATCCAGGTCTTCACGGCCGCCAGGATCCGTTCGCCCAGCCTCTGGCCCCGGTCCTCGGGCGCGACGAGCAGCAGGCCCAGGTACCAGACATGGCGCTCGGGGAAGTCCCGCAGCAGCTCGACGGCGGCGGTCAGACCGTGGTCGGTCCAGGCTCCGATGACGAACTTGTCGCGCAGCGGATGATCGGGCGGGGCGTCGGTCAGCAGGGCCTGAGCGGCATAGGGGCCGGGCGGATGGCCGGTGACCAGGATCTCGAAGTCCTCGCAGCGCTCCAGCAGAACCTGAAGCTCCTCCACCGCCGACCCGGAGATGAGGGCCAGCTGGGCGCCCTCGACGAGGGGCAGATCGGGCGTGGTCATGGCGCGGGTCGCCCTCGACATCTACATAGGAACCACCCGACAATCCCCTGAATCGCCCCCGTATCGCCAGGAGCCAGATTGGCCGCCTCCGCCGGACCTGAAATCGAGCGCCTGATCGCCCTGCTGTCGAAGCTGCCGGGCCTGGGCCCACGCTCGGCGCGACGCGCGGCGCTCGCCCTGCTCAAGCGGCGGGAGCAACTGCTGCAGCCGCTCGCCGAGGCCCTGGCCGTAGCGTCGGAGCGGGTGAAGACCTGTTCCACCTGCGGGTCTCTGGACACCCAGGACCCCTGCGCCATCTGCGACGACCGCTCCCGCGACCCGACCCTCGTCTGTGTCGTGGAGGAGGTGGGCGCGCTGTGGGCCATGGAGCGGGCCAGCGCCTTCCGGGGCCGCTACCACGTGCTGGGGGGCCTGCTGTCGGCTCTCGACGGCGTGGGCCCCGAGGCGTTGCGGGTCAATTCGCTGGTGACGCGGGCCATGGAGGAGGGAGTCACCGAGGTGATCCTCGCCCTGCCGGCCACCGTGGACGGCCAGACCACGGCCCACTACCTGGCCGAACGCCTCTCCAACGCCCACGTCTCGGTGACCATGCTGGCCCGCGGCGTGCCGGTGGGGGGCGAGTTGGACTGGCTGGACGACGGCACCATCGCCCAGGCCATGCGGGCCAGGCGCCCGGCCTAGGTCCGGGTGAGCTCGAAATAGGCCCGGGCAGCCGCTGAAGCGCTCTCCGAAACCACGGCGAAAACCCGCATCCGCAGGGGGAAAGTGGGCAGCGGCCGCATCACCACCCCCGCGGGCGCAGCGCCGGCGAGGCTCTCCTGCACCATGGCCAGGCCGACGCCAGCCGCCACCAGGCCAAGGATGGTGGTCGGCTCGACGGCTTCGATGCGGACATCGGGGGCGAAGCCGCTCGCGCGGCAGGCGGCGATCCACTCCGCCCGGGCCTGGGGATTGCCCCGCTCGGGCAGGGCGATGAAGGCTTCGCCGTCGAGGCGCGCCTCCACCAGATGGGTGTCGGCGGCGAGCCGGTGATCGGCGGGGATGGCCAGGCGATAGGGCTCCTCGGCGACAAGGGCGATCCGCAGGCCCGCGGACTCAGCGGGCGGGGTGTAGACATGAGCGACGTCCAGGGCGCCCTCGCGCAGCGCCTGCACCTGATCGCCGGAGCGCATCGCGCGCAGCTCGATCCCAACGCCGGGCCGTTCATGACGGAAGCGCCGCAGGGCGCGTCCGAGGACGCCGGCGTGCACGGCGCCTTCCACAAAGCCCAGGGAAAGCCGCCCGCCCTCTCCGCGGCCCGCCGCCTTGGCCTGTTGCTCCACCCCGGCGGCATGGGCCAGCAGGGCCCGGGCCTGGTCGAGGAACCGCCAGCCTTCCGCCGTCAGCCGCAACCGCCTTCGCTCGCGGTGGAAGAGGGCCAGGCCCAGTCCCGCCTCCAGCTCGCGGATGCGCTGGCTGAGCGGCGACTGGGAGACGCCCAGCCGGGCGGCGGCCCGACCGACATTCTCCTCCTCCGCGACAGCCACGAAGTAGCTCAGACGCCACAGCTCAAGCATCGGATCATCCAGGTCTCAAACCGGTCCAGATCAGACTTGGACAGGCTTAGGTCGCGGATCGCAAGGTGAACCTCTTTGGAGGAGGGGGCTCATGGCGCTCAGCAAATTCGGTTTCATCGTGACGGGGGCGGGCTTTGAGCCGGCGGGGCAGCGTGTGGTTCTGTCGACAGATGTTTTCGAGATGATCGCCGTGGGCGTTCCGGCCGCAGCGGACGCCGTCGCCGTCGCTCGCCAACTGGCCTCGGAAGGCGTGCAACTGCTGGAACTCTGTGGCGGGTTCGGGCCGGTGTGGACGGCCAAGGTTATCGAGGCGGTGGGGCCCGGCCTTCCCGTGGGGGCGGTGGGCTACGGACCGGAGTCGATCGACGCCATGTACGCCCTGTTCAAGGCCTGAAGCCGCCCGGCCGCGCCACCCAGACCAGGCCCGACCAGCTCTGACCCTCGTGGGTCGAAGTGAAATCGAGGGTTTCCTCCCGCTGCAGTCCGAGCTTGCGCATCACCGCCTGGGACCGGTGGTTGTCGGGCGCGGTGTAGCTGAGCACCTCGTCGAGGCCGCAGCGGGTGAAGCCGTCGATGAGGCTGGCGCGGGCGGCCTCGGTGGCGATGCCGAAACCCCAGCTCCCGCGCGTCAGGCGCCAGCCGATCTCCACATTGGGCGAGCGGGGATGCCAGGTGTCGATGGGCATGATCCCGACATAGCCGAGGAAGGCGCCCGCATGGTCGGTGACCACCCAGCGGGTGTAGCCCAGGCGGTCATGGGCGGCGCGGTAGCGGGCCATCTTGGCCGCAGCGGCGTCACGGTCCACGGGCCCGCCGGCGTCGGCCTGGACCTCCGGGTCGGCCAGCATGGCGGCGAAGGGATCGAGGTCCTCGTCGCGCCAGGGCCGCAGGATCGTCCGTTCGGTGGTGATCATCAGGTCGCCCTCCTAAGGGAATCTGGTAGCACGGCGGCAGGCCGACGAACGAGGCGCCCATGTACGGAATCCTTTGCGCGACCCCGGAGGAGCTGGCGGCCCTGCAGGCGCGGTTGTCGGTGGCGACCCAGCCGGTGGCCTATGGGCCGACCCAGGTCTGGACCGGGACCTATCAGGGCGCGGAGTTCGCCCTGGCCCTGGCCGGCATGGGCAAGGTCAACGCGGCGGCGGCCGCCACCCTGCTGCTGTCGGTCTTCCATGCCGAGACCCTGATCTTCGCCGGCGTGGCGGGGGGGCTGAACCCGGCGCTCGGGGTGGGGTCGGTGCTGCTGGCGGAACGGCTGGACATCCACGACTATGGCCACGTCTTCGAGGGCGCCTTCACCCCGACGCGGTCGGGCCAAATGCCGATCGGGGCGGCCCGGCTGACGGCCCTGACACCGGTGGCGGGGCCCGTCGCCGCGAACCTCGCCAGGCTGCGCGACACGGTCGCCGGAGCGCTTGGCCACCCCATCGCCCTGGGAGGCGTGATCACCGCCGACTATTTCCTCAACTGCGCGGTGACCCGGGACCAGCTGCACGCCGCCTTCGGCGCCGACGCCATCGACATGGAGTCCGGCGCCGTGGACCAGGTGGCCCTGGCCTGGGGCCGGCCGCTCTATGTGATCCGCACCCTGTCGGACCTAGCCGGGGCGGAGGGCCACCTGAGCTATCTGGAGATGGCGCAGATGGCGGCGGATAACTCGGCCCTCTGCGTTCCGGCCCTGCTGGCGATTCTCACCGACTCCGCGTAAAGAACGGAGCATGAACTCTCTGCTGATCTTCCTGGTCATCGCCCTCGTGGCCGCCGCCATCGGCTTCACCTGGGCCCTGATGGAGCGCGGCCGCGCCAACCGGGCCGAGGCGCGGTCCTGGGCGCTGCAGGATTCGGCCTCGCGCCTGAAGCTCATCGAGGAGCAGGGCGGGCGCAACGCCGCCATCATCCAGGCCGAGGCGGCCAACGCCATCGCTGAACAGGTGCTCAAGCGGGCCGACGAGACCTTCCACAACCGCGAGCAGCTGGCCCAGGCGCGGCTGGAGGCCCAGCTGAAGCCGGTGGCCGAGAGCCTGGCCAAGTTCCAGGAGCAGGTCGTCGCCGTCGAGAAGACCCGCGCCGAGGAGACCGGCGGCCTGAAGGCCCAGATCAGCCAGCTGCTGCTGGCGTCGACCGCGACCCAGGAGGAAGCCCGCAAGCTGTCGGCCGCCCTGCGCCGCGGGGCGGGCGTCCAGGGCCGCTGGGGCGAGCAGACCCTGCGCAACGTCCTGGAGGCGGCCGGCCTGCACAACCGCTACGACTTCGACGAACAGACCTCCACCGACACCGAGGAGGGCCGTCGCCGCCCTGACGTCACCGTGCGCCTGCCGGGCGGGGCGGTGTTCGTCATCGACGCCAAGTGTTCGTTGAACGCCTTCCTCGACGCCCAGGACGCCACCGACGAGGTGATCCGCGAGGCCTGCTACGTCCGCCACGCCCAGAGTGTGCGGACCCACATGGTCGGTCTCTCGGGCAAGTCCTACTGGGACCAGTTCAACCAGGGCTCGCCGGACTTCGTGGCCATGTTCATCCCCGGCGACAGCTTCCTGGCCGCGGCCCTGGACCGGATGCCCGAACTGATGACCGAGGCCATGGACAAGCGGGTGCTGGTGGTGACGCCCACCACCCTGTTCGCCCTGTGCAAGGCCGTGGTCTATGGCTGGCGGGTGGAGGAGCAGGCGGCCAACGCCCAGGAGATCTCCAAGCTGGGGCGCGAGCTCTACAAGCGCCTGTCGGTGATGGGGGGCCACGCGGCCTCCGTCGGCAAGGCGCTGGAGGCCGCCGTCGGCCGCTACAACTCCTTCGTCGGCTCCCTCGAGACCCAGGTCATGACCCAGGCGCGGCGCTTCGAGGACCTGCAGGTGGACCACGAGGGCAAGGAATTGCCGGAACTGGGCCCTGTCGAGACCGGCATCCGGCCGCTGACCAAGCTCGCCATCGAGGCTCCGGACGACGACGCGCCGACGGCCGCCGTCTTGACGCTCAAAGGCGGCTGACCTACCTGAAAACCATGGCTCTCCGCGAAATCCTTGTTGTCCCCGACCCCGTGCTGAAACAAGTCTCCACCCCCGTCGAGGTGGTGGACGACGCGCTGCGCGCCCTGATGGACGACATGCTGGAGACGATGTACGCCGCGCCGGGCATCGGCCTGGCGGCGATCCAGGTCGGGGTGCCCAAGCAGGTGATCGTCATGGACCTGGCGGCCCCCGACACCCCGCCGGAGCCCCGCTATTTCGTGAACCCGGAAATCCTCTGGTCGTCGGAGGACACCGCCCCCTACGAAGAGGGCTGCCTGTCGGTCCCCGAGATCTATGACGAGGTCGAGCGCCCCGCCCGGGTGAAGCTGAAGTACCTGAACTATCAGGGCGAGGAAGTGATCGAGGACGCCGAGGGCCTGTACGCCGTCTGCATCCAGCACGAGATGGATCACCTGAAGGGCGTGCTCTTCATCGACTACCTCTCGCGCCTGAAGCGCGACCGGGCGGTCGCCAAGGTGAAGAAGCAGGTCCGGGCCGCCTAAAGACCTTCGTGAGGGGTCCGCCCGCGCGGGAGGGGACGACCGGTCATGGACGTGACCGACTGCCCCGACCAGATCCCCCCCGGGATCCGATCCCGACCTCACCCGATAATCCTTTTCAGGGCCGCGGTTCGATCGGTCGCCTACGCGGGCCGGTAAGCGCTCCGGACCTGGGCGCTCGATAGCAGCGGAGCCGACGGGCCGTGATGGCGTTTTCTGGTACGGTCACCAAGATGAGGATTTGTTCCCGGCGCCCATGACCGACACCCCGCCGCCGGGTCACAACCGGCCCTTCCCCTATAACCAGCTCGACGCCTTCCTCACCCGGCCCGGGTTGGACGAGGCCATGCGGAGCTCCGTGCGCGGGGCGGTGGCCTATTACGACGCCGCGCCGACCCTGCACCGCGACGTCAAGGATGTGAGCCGCTTCCTGCTGGGGGTGCTGGCCCTCTATCTGGACGCCAGCGGCGGCCTGACCCATCGACGCCTGCGGGAACTGTCGGGCAAGAGCGGCATCCTCAGCGCCGGGACCGCGACGGCGGTGCTGCTGCGGCTGCAGCTGATCGGCTACGTGACCCGCGCCGAGGCCGCCAATGGCCACAGCCGGCCCTACAAGCCGACGCCCGCCATGGAGGCCGCCTTCCGGGGACGGATGCGGATCGAATTCGAGGCCCTCACCCACCTCACCGACGAGGTCGACCTGATGCTGGCCCGGTTCGATGAGCCGGAGGTCTTCGCCATGCTGATGGCGATGATGGGCGATCAGTCGATGATGGCCGCGGGCTCGCCCAACCCCGACATCGCGGCGTTCAACGCGCTGGCCGTGCGCTCGGCGGGGCTGCTGATCCTGTTCGAGGTGATGTCCAAGGCCGACACGGGAGGGGCCTTCCCGCCGGTGGGCGAGGTGGAGCTGTCGGTGGCCGCCATCGCCCGGCACTACCAGGTCTCCCGCAGCCACGTTCTGTCGGTGCTGCGGGATATCGAGGCCGCGGGATGGATCGAGAAGGGCCCGAGGGACGGGGCATGGATCCTGACGCCCGCCCTGCGGGCCGACATCCGCATCTTCTACGGCATCACCTATCTGGGCCTGATCCGCGCCACCGAGATGGCGTTCGAACGGCTGGAGGCGAAGAAGGCGGGGTGAACTCTCATTCCTCCCCGGCAGCGCAGGGGAGGGAAGTGATCTTCTAGTTCTTCGCGTCGGCCGCGGCGGCGTCGATCTTGGCGTCGGCGGTGGCGGCGGCTTCGCTCGCCTTGTCGCCGGCCTTGTCGGCGCCTTCCTTCAGCTCGGCGCCGGCGGTGGCGAAGGCGTCCTTGGCCACGGCGCCGGCTTCGGCCGCGCCTTCCTTGATGTCGTTGCCCACCGCCTTCATCTCGGGGCTGGTGGCGACTTCCTTGGTGGCCTCGCCGATCTTGGCGGCGGCGGCCTTGGCGTTGTCCCCGGCGTCGGACTGTTCGGACTTGGAGCAGGCGGCCACCGACAGGGTGGCGACGGCGAGGGCGACAAGGGCGTAGCGCATGGAACAAATCTCCGGATGAAGCGTGGCAGTAACGGCCACGCTTGCTTGCGGTTCCCTATTTCCCCCCGCGCCGCTAAACGAAGCGCCATGCGCCTGGCCTTCCTTGGAACCCCCGACTTCGCCGTCGCCTGCCTGTCGGCCCTGGTGGAGGCGGGCCACGAGATCGCGGCGGTCTATTCTCAGCCGCCCGCCCCGCGCGGCCGGGGCCAGGAGCTGAAGCCGTCGCCGGCCCACGCCTTTGCGCTGGAACGCGGCATCCCGGTGCGGACACCGGTTTCCATGCGCGATCCCGAAGAGATCGCCGCCTTCGCCGCGCTCGATCTCGACGCCGCCGTGGTGGTGGCCTTCGGCCAGATCCTGCCGGGCGAGGTCCTGGAGGCGCCCAGGCTCGGGTCCTTCAACCTGCACGCCTCCCTGCTGCCGCGCTGGCGCGGGGCCGCGCCGATCCAGCGCGCGATCATGGCTGGCGACCGGGTGACCGGGGTCGAGGTCATGGCGATGACCGAGGGCCTGGACGAGGGGCCGGTCCTGGCCTCGGAGACCCTGCGCATCGACGCCCTGGAGACCGCCGGGACCCTGCATGATCGGCTCGCGGCGGTGGGCGCGGACCTGCTGGTGCGCACCATGGCCGCGGTGGCCAAGGGTGAGGCGATCGCCACGCCGCAGGCCGAGGACGGCCTGACCTACGCCAAGAAGATCCGTCCCAAGGAGGCGCGGCTGCGCTGGACCAAGCCCGCCACGGAGATCGACCGCAAGATCCGTGGCCTGTCGCCCTTCCCGGGCGCCTGGTTCGAACTGCCCACCGAGAAGGGGCCGGTGCGGGTGAAGGCCCTGCTGTCCCAGGTGGAGGAGGGTTCTGGAGTCCCCGGACAAGTCCTCGATGAAAGGCTGCTGATCGCCTGTGGCGATGGGGCGGTGCGCCTGCTGCGGGTGCAGCGGGAGGGTCGGGGGCCCCAGGAGGCCGAGGTCTTCCTGCGCGGCCTGCCGGTGGCGGCGGGGACGGTCGTTCTCTGATGCCCCGCTACCGCATGACCATCGAGTATGATGGCCGGCCCTATAAGGGCTTCCAGGCCCAGGCCGACCTGCCCACCGTACAGGGCTCCCTGGAGCGGGCCGCCCACGCCTTCTGCGGCGAGGACGTGCGGGTCAATGCGGCGGGACGCACCGACACCGGTGTCCATGCGCTGGGGCAGGTGATCCACATCGACATCGAGAAGGACTGGCGGCCGCAGGTGGTGCGCAACGCCATCAACGCCCACCTGGTCCCCGAGCCGATCGCGGTGCTGGACTGCGAGATCGCCACGGGCGACTGGCACGCCCGGTTCTCGGCGACGGAGCGACGCTACCTCTATCGCATCCTCAACCGCGAGAGCCCGCCGGCCCTGGACCGGGGCCGGGTCTGGCATGTGAGGAAGCCGCTGGACGCCGAGGCCATGCATGCGGCGGCCCAGACCCTGATCGGCCACCACGACTTCACCACCTTCCGCGACCTCGCCTGCCAGGCCAAGTCGCCGATGAAGACCATGGATTTTGCGCGCGTTCGCCGCGAGGGTGACGAGGTGGTGCTGGAGTTCGCCTCCCGCTCCTTCCTGCACCGGCAGGTCCGCTCGATGACCGGCACCATCGCCGAGGTGGGCGTCGGCCGCTGGGAGGTCGAGGATGTGCGGACGGCGCTCGAGGCGCGGGACCGCACGGCCTGCGGGCCGGTGGCGCCGGCTGACGGGCTGTATCTGACGGCGGTGAGGTACTAGGCCTTGAAGGCCTGGAAGTAGCGTTCGATCAGGCGCTCATAGACCGCCTGCAGCTGTCGTATTTCTTCAACTGGCGCGCGTTCGTCGACGGCGTGCATGGTCTTGCCCACCAGGCCCAGCTCCACGACCGGGCACAGGGCCCGGATGAAGCGGGCGTCCGACGTGCCGCCGGTGGTGGAGAGTTCGGGGCCCTTGCCGGTGATGTCCGCCACGGCGGCGGCCACGACGTCGGTGAAGGGGCCGGGCTCGGTGAGGAAGGCCTCGCCGCTGATGGAGGGCGTCACCACGATATTGCCCTGGAAGCCGGCCAGGGCCTCACGGGCCTCACCCTCGATCCAGTCGGCCAGGCTCTGACCGGTGTGGTTGGGGTTGAAGCGGATGTTCAGCCGGGCCTTGGCGGCGGCCGGGATGAGGTTGGTGGTGGCGTTGCCCACATCCACCGTGGTGACCTCCAGGTTCGAGGGCTGGAAGCCCAGGAAGCCGGTGTCCAGCTCGGTCTCCGCCAGGCGGTGCAGCAGGGCGATCAGCACGGGAACCGGATTGGCGGCCCGGTGCGGATAGGCCACGTGGCCCTGGACCCCCTCCACCACGATCTCGACATTGATCGAGCCGCGACGGCCGATCTTGATCATGTCCCCGAAGGTCTCGGCGCTGGAGGGCTCGCCCACCACGCAGTGGTCGATGACTTCGCCTTCCGCCTTCAGCGCCTGGACCACCATCTTGGTGCCGTGGGTGGCGATCCCCTCCTCGTCCCCGGTGATCAGGAAGGACAGGGAGCCCGCGACCTGGCCCGCCGCGATGGTCTTGGCGCAGGCGGCGGCGAAGGCGGCTACGCCGCTCTTCATGTCCACCGAGCCCCGGCCAATCAGCACCCCGTCGATGATCTCGGCGGCGAAGGCCTCGGAACTCCAGGCGGCCGCGTCCCCCACCGGCACCACGTCGGTATGGCCGGCGAAGCAGAGGTTGGGGCTGGCGGTCCCGTAGCGGGCGTAGAGGTTCTCGATCTCACCGAACTTCATGCGCCGGCAGGCGAACCCCAGGCCCTGAAGGGTCTGCTGGACGATATCCATGGCGCCGGCGTCGGCCGGGGTCACCGACGGACGGCGGATCAGGTCCTGGGTCAGGGCGACGGGATCAATCTGGGTGGCGATGCTCATGGCCCGGCTTTACGCTTGCGGCCTCGCCTCACGCAAATGGAACGTGACATGCCGAAGATCGATATTGGCGCGGCGCTGACCCGCACCGGCAGCGGCTATCCCGCCCCCTATGACGAGCCCTGCAAGGCGCGGCGGCGCCAGAAGCTGGGCGACGCGGCGGGCCTGACCCAGTTCGGCGTCAACCTCCTGACCCTGGCGCCAGGCGTCTGGTCATCCCAGCGCCACTGGCATTCCAAGGAGGACGAGTTCGTCTGGGTGGTCGAGGGCGAAGTGATCCTGATCGACGATGAGGGCGAACATGTGCTGCGCGCCGGAGACTGCGCGGGGTTCCGATCCGGCGATCCCAACGGCCACCACCTGGTCAACCGCTCCGACCGTGACGCCAAGGTGCTGGAGGTCGGCACGCGCCTGCCCGACGGCTCGGAGTTCGTGGACTATCCCGACGTCGACATGGTGCTGCTGGAGGGCTCCGATCGCACCCACCATCGGGACGGCACGCCCTATGACTAGTCGCGCAGCAGTTCGTTGATCGAGGTCTTGGAGCGGGTGCGTTCGTCCACCGTCTTGACGATGACCGCGCAGTTGATGGACGGCAGGGCCGGGTCTACCGGATTGGGCATGGAGCCGGGCATGATCACCGAATAGGCCGGCACTTCGCCCTGGAAGACCTCGCCGGTCTTGCGGTCGACGATGCGGGTGGTCGACGTGATGAAGGTGCCCATGGAGAGCACGCTGCCCTTGCGCACGATCACGCCCTCGGCGACCTCGGAGCGGGCGCCGATGAAGCAGTCGTCCTCGATGATGGTGGGGTTGGCCTGCAGGGGCTCCAGGACGCCGCCGATGCCGGCGCCGCCCGAGAGGTGGACGTTCTTGCCGATCTGGGCGCAGGAGCCGACCGTGGCCCAGGTGTCCACCATGGTGCCCTCGTCGACATAGGCGCCGATGTTCACGAAGGACGGGGTCATGATGACGTTGCGGGCGATATAGGCGCCGCGTCGCACGATGCAGCCGGGCACCGCGCGGAAGCCGGCGGCCTCGAAGCGGGCGGCGTCCCAGCCGGTGAACTTGAGTGGGATCTTGTCCCAGTAAGGGTGCGGCGCGCCCGCGTCGATCAGCTGGTTGGCGCTGAGCCGGAAGGACAGCAGGATCGCCTGCTTGGCCCACTGATGGGTGGTCCAGACGCCGTCATCGCCGCGGCTGGCGACCCGCAGGGTCCCGGCGTCGAGCTGGTTCAGGGTCTCCTCGACGGCCTCGCGAACCTCGCCGGAGGTGCCGGTGTTGACGCCGTCGCGGGCTTCCCAGGCGGCTTCGATCACGGACTTCAGGTCTAGGGACATCAGACGGCTTCCTTCAGACGCGCGCCCGTGAGGAACGGCGTGAGCGTGGTGGTGCGGTGGTTTACGAAAGGTGCGGTGGAGTGCTGCGCCTGGGGTCCCACGAGCACCGTGGTCATGCCCAGGTCGTAGGCGGGCTGCAGGTTGCGCTCGGAGTCCTCGAAGAAGCTCGTCGCGCGGGGATCCAGGCCGTGGGCGTCGAGCATGCGCTGGAACCCCACGGGGTCCGGCTTGGGCGTGAAGCCGAAGGAGTGGATGTGGAAGACATCGTCGAACAGGTCGGCGAGGCCGAGATGGGCCAGGACCCGCTCGGCGTGCTTGTCGTCGGCGTTGGTGAAGATGAAGCGGCGGCCAGGCAGCTGGGACAGCGCGCTCACCAGGTCGGGGTCCTGGGCCAGCAGTTCCAGGGACAGGTCGTGGAACAGGGCGTGGAAGTCGGCGGGGTCGACGCCGTGGTTCAGCATCAGGCCGCGCAGGGTCAGGCCGTGCTCGGCCAGGTACTTCTTCTGCAGGGTGTAGGCCTGGTCGCGCGGCAGGTCGGTGACCCTGGCCACGAAGTCGGTCATCCGACCCTCGACCTGGCCCATGAAGCCCGACTCCTCCGGATAGAGGGTGTTGTCGAGATCAAACAGCCAGGTGTCGATATGGGTCAGGTCGGCGGTCATCGGGTGATGAGGGTGCCGGCCCCGTGCTCGGTGAACAGCTCCACCAGCATGGCGTGGGGACGGCGGCCGTCCAGGATGACCACGGCCTCGACGCCGGACTCCACCGCGGCGATGGCGGTCTCAAGCTTGGGGATCATGCCGCCGGAGGCGACGCCGGTGGCGATCGCACTCCTGGCCTGCGTGATGCTCATCTCGCGGATCAGTTCGCCGTCGGCGCCCAGGACGCCGGTGACGTCGGTGAGCAGCAGCATGCGCTTGGCCTTGAGCGCTCCGGCCAGGGCGCCGGCCACGGTGTCGGCGTTGATGTTGAAGGTCTGGCCTTCCTCGGAGACGCCGATGGGGGCGATCACCGGGATGTAGTCATGATCGGCCGAGATCAGGCCCTGAATCAGCTGCGGATCGATGCGGGTGGGTTCCCCCACAAAGCCCAGGTCGACGGCCTTTTCGATATTGCTGTCGGGATCGATCTTGCTGCGCTCGACCTTGCGGACGGTGATGAGGCGGGCGTCCTTGCCCGACAGGCCCACGCCGCGCACATCGGCCTCGGCGCCGGCGAGCGTGATCCAGTTGGCGATTTCCTTGTTGATGGCGCCCGACAGCACCATCTCGGCGACCTCCATGGTGGCCTCGTCGGTCACCCGCAGGCCGTCGATGAAGGTCGACTTCACCCCGGCCTTGTTGAGCATGCGGGAAATCTGCGGGCCGCCGCCGTGCACGACGACAGGGTGCAGGCCCAGCAACTTCAGCAGCACGGCGTCGGCGGCGAACAGGCGGGCGACGGACTCCTCGCCCATGGCGTGGCCGCCGTACTTGATCACCACGGTCTCGCGGTCGTAACGCTGGATGTAGGGCAGGGCCTCGGCCAGGGTCTTCGCGGTGGCCCAGCCTTGCTCTTCGGAGGTCTCGGTCACGGCGCGCGGCGCTCCATCAACTTGGAGGGGGTCGATTAGCCGACGAGAGCCCCCCTGTCACGTCAGGCGAAGAGGGCGCTCACCGACTCGCCGTTGTGGATCCGGCGGATCGCCTCGGCCAGGGCCGGCGCCACCGACAGCACCTTCAGGCCCGAGGCGCGGTCCTTCTCCGAGATCGGGGCGGTGTTGGTGGTGATCAGTTCCTCCACGCCGGGCTCCGCCAGGATGCGTCGGGCCGCGTCATTGGCGAACAGGCCGTGGGTGCAGGCGACCCGGATCGACCGGACGTTCTCGCGGCGCAGGTGCGCGATGAGTTCGATGACGGTGGTGCCCTTGGCGATCTCGTCGTCCAGGACGATGACGTCGCGGCCGCTGACCTCCCCGATGATGGCGCTGATCTCCACCCGGTCGCCGGAGAAGCGCTGCTTGGCGGCGGCGGCGACGCCGGCTCCCAGCAGGCGGGCGAAGGCCGCGGCCTCCTTGGCGTTGCCGAGATCGGGCGAGACCACGACGGTGTTGGAGTGATCCTCGGCGGCGAAGTGGCGCGCCAGTTCCTGCAGGGCGTGCAGGTGGTCGACGGGCATGGAGAAGAAGCCGTGCACCTGGGGCGAGTGCAGGGTCATGGTCAGCACACGCTGGGCGCCCGCGGTGGCCAGCAGGTCGGCCACCAGCTTGCCGCCGATGGAGATGCGCGGCGCGTCCTTCTTGTCGGAGCGGGCATAGGCGTAGTGCGGCAGGACCGCGGTGATGCGGGCCGCCGAGGCGCCGCGGGCGGCGTCCAGCATCAGCAGCAGCTCCATCAGGTGCTCCTGCACGGGCGCGACGATGGGCTGGATCAGGAAGACGTCGCGCTCGCGGCAGTTGGCCTCGAGCTGAACCTCCAGGCAGTCATTGGCGAAGCGGGTCAGGCGGGAGGGCGAGAGCGGGACTTCGAGATGCCGGCAGATCTCTCGCGCCAGGTCCGGGTGCGCGCTGCCGCTGAAGATGGCGATATCACCCACGACTCATCTCCCGCTGCTGCGGGGGTCCTATAGCCGAGGGGGCCTAGATGTCCACCTCGGGCAGGACGCGGGCGAAGTGGCCCTCGACGGCCTCGTAGCATTCGCACGCGACCCGCTCGAGGCCCTTGCGGTCAAGGATCTGCACGCGGCCGCGCAAGGTCTTGAGGAGCCCCCGCGTCGCCAGCGATGAGGTGACGGCCGACACCGTGGTGCGCTGGACTCCCAGCATCTCGGCCAGGGACTCCTGGGTCAGCTGGATGATGTGATCGCCGGCCCGGTCATGGGTGGCCAGCAGCCAGCGGGCGCAGCGTTCCTCCACCGAGTGCAGGGCGTTGCAGGCCACCCCCTGCATCATCTGGGCGAGCAGGGCGTCGGCATAGCGGGAGAACAGGTCGCCGAAGCGGGTGGAGCCGAGCTTGGCCGCTTCCAGGTGGCTGGTGGAGATGGCGAAGGCCGAACCCGGGACCTGGACCACCGCGCGGCCGAAGGCCGGCTTGTGCCCGTCGCTGACGATGCCGCCCACCGCGCCTTCGCGGCCGATGGTGGCGGCTTCGACCTCGCGGCCGTCACGGGTGACGATCAGCAGCGAGACCATGGTCTTGCGGCAGGGAAAATAGGTGGTGTGGACGTCGTCGCCGGGCTCGAACAGCACCTTGCCGCGCGGCAGGGCCACCAGCTCCAGATGCGGTTCCAGAATCGCGTAGTCCCGGCTGCCGAGAGCGCCCAGCAGGCGGTTGGCCACCCTGGGATGCGGCTCGCTCATCTCCGGCTTGGGTTCCAGCGCGCTGATGACCTTGTTCATTCGACAACTCCCCGAGCTTCGACCCCTGAACAACGCGGGTCAGGTCAGATGGCTCCGCTTGCTGGTTGTCCGACGGGCCGATCCGATCAGATGGACCGCGCCACGACCTCCTTCATGATCTCCGAGGTGCCGCCGTAGATCCGCTGCACCCGGGCGTCCCGCCACAGCCGGGCGATGGGGTAGTCGTTCATGTAGCCGGCCCCGCCGTGCAGTTGCAGAGCGGCGTCGCAGACCTCCCACTGCAGTTCGGTATGGAAGAGCTTGGCGGCGGACGCCTCGGCGGCGGTGAGCTCACCCTTCAGGTGCCGGGCCATGCACCAGTCCAGGTGCGCCCAGCCGGCCTGCAGCTTGGCCTTCAGGGCGCCCAGGGTGAAGCGGGTGTTCTGGAAGTCGAAGATGGCCTGCTTGAAGGCCTTGCGCTCCTTGGTGAACTTCACGGCCTCGTCGAAGGCGCGCTGGGCCCCGGCCTGGCCGGCGATGGCGATCTGCAGTCGCTCCTGAGGCAGCTGGTTCATCAGATAGGCGAAGCCGCGGCCCTCCTCGCCCAGGCAGTTGGTGATGGGGATGCGGACCTCCTCGAAGAACAGCTCGGAGGTGTCGGCGGAGTTCTGGCCGATCTTGTCGAGGTTGCGGCCGCGCTTGAAGCCGGCGCGGTCGGTCTCCACCAGGACAAGCGAGATGCCCTTGGACCCGGCCGCCGGGTCGGTCTTGGCCACCACGAAGACCAGGTCGGCGTTCTGGCCGTTGGTGATATAGGTCTTGGATCCGGAGACGACGTAGTGGTTGCCGTCACGGATCGCGGTGGTGCGGATGCCCTGCAGGTCGGAGCCCGCGCCGGGCTCGGTCATGGCGATGGCTGTGATCACGTGTCCCGAGACCATGCCGGGCAGCCACTTGCGCTTCTGCTCCTCCGATCCGTAGTTGATCAGGTAATCGACCACGATGTCGGACTGCAGGGTGATGCCGGCGGTGGAGCCGGCATAGGAAAGCTCCTCGCCGATGACGGCGTTGTAGCGGTAGTCGAGGCCGAGGCCGCCGTACTCGGCGGGAACCTGCGGACAGAGGACGCCCGCCTCGCCGCAGGCCAGCCAGAAGGCGCGGTCGACCAGGCCCTCCTCTTCCCAACGGTCGAGGTGGGGCGTCAGGTGGACGGCGTAGAACTTGCGGACCTGGTCGCGGAACAGCCCGAGGTCTTCGTCATAAATGGCGCGGGTGGCGGTCTGCAGCATGTCCTGGGCTCCTCTTGGCGGGGGTCCCAGCGATCTAACGCCCTCACGCGGCGTCAGGCCAGCTACTCGGCTTGGTCGTCCGATTCGATGCGGGGAACGATCTCGCAGGTCGCCGCGATCTCGGCGCGAAGCTCGGGGATGCCGAACCCTTTCTCCGAGGAGGTCGACAGCACGCGGGGGAAGGCCGCCGGGCGCTTGATGATGGCGGCCTGGGTCTTGGCCACCAGGGCCTCGACCTCGGCGGGCTTCATCTTGTCGGCCTTGGTGAGGATGATCTGGTAGGAGACCGCGGCCTTGTCGAAGGCGTCCATCGGCTCCTTGTCCACGTCCTTCAGGCCGTGCCGGGCGTCGATCAGCAGGTAGGCGCGCTTCAGATTGACCCGCCCGCGCAGATAGTCGCGACCGAGGTTCTGGAACTTCTTCGTCGTCACCTTCGAGGCCCGCGCCCAGCCGTAGCCGGGAAGGTCCACCAGACGAATGACGTCATCGAGGACGAAGAAGTTCACCTCGCGGGTGCGGCCGGGCTCGTTGGAGGCCCGCGCCAGCTTCTTGTGACCCACCAGGGCGTTGATCAGCGAGGACTTGCCGACGTTGGAGCGGCCGGCGAAGGCCACCTCGGGCATGTCGGCGGGCGGCAGGCCGTCCACGGACACGGCCCCCATGAGGAAGGTGGCCTGGCGCGCGAAGAGGATGCGCGCGGCCTCGATCTCGGCCTCGTCGAAGGTCCCGTCGGTCTTCACTCTTGCGCCTTGGGCTTGCCCGAGAACCGGGCGATCAGGTCGTCGATGGGGTTATCGACCTTGAAGCGCCGCATGATGATGTACTGCTGGCCGATCGTCAGCACGTTCGACCAGGTCCAGTAGATCAGCAGGCCCACGGCGAAGGGGGCCATGATGAAGGTGAAGATGATCGGCATGAACTGGAAGATCTTCTGCTGGATGGGGTCTCCCACCGGCGGGTTCATCGCCGTGGTCAGCCACATGGTCACGCCGTAGGCCAGGGCCAGGATGCCGATGTGCAGGGAGCCGTCCAGCAGGCCGCCGATCATCGGCGTGGTGGCTGGGTTCCAGGGGATCAGGCCAAACAGGTTCCAGATGGTGGACGGGTCGCGGGCCGAGAGGTCCTGAATCCAGCCGAAGAAGTGCGCGTGCCGCATCTCGATGGTGACCGTCAGCACCTTGTACAGGGCGTAGAAGACCGGGATCTGCAGCAGCATGGGAAGACAGCCGGTGATCGGGTTGATCTTCTCCTTCTGATAGAGCGCCATCAGCTCGGTCTGCTGCTTGGTGGGATCGTCCTTGTATTTCGTGCGCAGCGCCTCGATCTCGGGCTGCACCTTCTTCATCTTGGTGATCGACTCGTAGCTCTTGTTGGCCAGCGGGAAGAACACGACCTTCACCGCCACGGTGAGCAGCAGGATGGCGATGCCGAAGTTGCCGACGTGGCTGTTGATGAATTCCAGGAACTGGAACAGCGGTCGGGTGAAGAACCAGAACATGCCCCAGTCCACGGCCTGGTCGAAGCGGGGGACGCCGAGGGTGGTCTCATAGGCCTTCAGGACCGGCACCGTTTTGGCGCCGCCGAAGAAGCGCTGGGTCTCGGTGATCTGGCGACCCGGATTGATCGTGCGGGCCGAGCCAACATAGTTGGCCTCGAAGATGTCGACGCCGCCGGCCTTGGTGACGCGGAACTGGCTCTGGACGGCCTCGTTCTGCGCCGGGATCAGCGCGGCCAGCCAGTACTTGTCGGTGATGCCGGCCCAGCCGCCGGTGGTGGCGATGGTGGAGCCGCCGTCCTTCGCCCACTTCTTGAACTTGATCAGCCGCAGCTCCTCGCCCAGCCAGCCGACCGCGCCCTCGTGGACGATGGAGTTCGTGCCGATGTCGCTGGGCACGCCCTGGCGCTGCACCGAGCCGTAGGGGGCCAGGGTCACGGCGCCCGCCCCGGTGTTGGCCACGGTGTCGGAGATGGTGAACATGAAGCGGTCGTCCACCGAGATCTGCCGGGTGAAGGTCAGGCCCGCGCCGTTGGTGGTCTGCAGGGTGACGGGCGCGCCGGGCGCCAGGGTCGAGCCCGCCGTCTGGGTCCAGATGGTGGCGGCGGTGGGCAGGCCAGGCACATTGGCGCCGGCCCAGCCGAACTCGGCGAACTGGGCGTGCTTGGCCCCCTCAGGCCGCAGCAGCTCCACCGGGGGCGCGTTCTTGGCCACGGTCTCGCGGTACTGCTTGAGATAGAGATCGTCGAGACGGGCGCCGCGCAGGGAAACCGAACCCGACAGGGCCGGCGTCTCGATTCTCACCCGAGGGCTGGCGGCGGCGGCGGTCTGGCGGGAAACCAGGGTCTCGGCGGCGGTGGGCGGCGCCTTGGTGAGGTTCTGCGCCTGGACCTGGGCGCTGGCGGCCGGCGGGTTGCGGGCCAGTTCCGCCTCGCGGGCCTTGGTGCGCGGACCCATGACCAGGAACTGGTAGGCCAGCAGCAGCGCCATCGCCGAGACCACGAAGATAATCGTGTTGCGGTTCGAGTTGTCTTGCATGGGGCGCGCGCTCAGACGGAAGGGGGAGAAGCGCGATCGGGCGCGCGGGTGTCGCTATCGGCGCCGAGGCTTATCAGCGCGCTTTTCACATCGTCAAGCAAACGCGCCCAGGGGCGGGTCGGCGCGCCGCCGCGAGCGATGAAGACATAGTCGAAACCAGGCTTGCCCAGGGTCGGAACCAGGGCGCGAGCGGCCTCGCGCAGCCGGCGCTTGGCGCGGTTGCGCACCACGGCCCCACCGATCTTGCGGGTCGCGGTGAATCCCACCCGGACAAGGGGGCGATCATCGGCGCGATGGCGGGCCTGGAGCACCACGGCGCCACGGGCGCACGAAGGCGCCTTGGCCGCGGCCAGGAAATCGGGCCGGATCTTAAGATGTTCGATGGGAAAGACGGGGTCCGTCATGCGGACACCCCAGGACCCTGGTATTAGGCGGTCAGGCGCTTACGGCCCTTGGCGCGCCGACGGGCGATCACCTTCTGGCCGTTCTTGGTGGCCATACGCGAACGCCAGCCGTGCCGGCGTGCGCGCACGAGACGGGAGGGCTGAAAAGTGCGTTTCACGGGACTGGCTCCGGGTCGAAATCGAGCGGCGGGGAATAAGGGGTAGGGCTGGGGATGTCAACCGTTAGCGGTCAAAGGTTTAGAGTCGATCACGTGGTGATCCGTACGCCCGGGCGCGACGCCCTGGTGGAGACGGTCTCGCGGCTGTCGGCGCGGCCGGTGCTGGACGGCTATCGGCCGGGCGGCGAGGTGGTCTCCAGGGGCGTGCGCTTCGCCAATGGCCCGTTCCTCGACGTCTTCGCCCAGGAGGCCGGTGCGCCCGCCCTGATCCTTCAGGGCTCGATCACGACCCTGGAAGGCGTGGCGGCCGAGCGCGACTGGGGGTTCCGCAGCTATCGCCGGGAGGCGATCACCGATCCCGCGCAGGACCAGCCGTGGTCGATGCTGATGTTCCGGCGCGGCCAGGGCCTGCTGACCCAGATCTCGGCCATCGAATACGCCACTGACCCGGCCCCCTGGGCCCTGCCCGCCTTCTCGGGCCCGCTCTATCCGCCAGACACCCCGCCCGACCCGGGCGTGCGCCTGCGTCGGGTATGGTTGGGGGCGCAGGACGTCAATCGCGCCGCCGCCGCCCTTATGGCCCTGGGCTTCGTGGTGGCCGGGCCGGTGGCCTCGGACTTCGCGCCGCACGCCGGGACCCTGTTCCGGGGCTCGCGGGCGGACCTGGTGCTGTTCCCGGGGCCGGACGGGGTGGCGCGTATCGATATCGACGGGCGCGAGCCTCAGCGGGTCGACTTGACCGCTGACCTGGCCCTGGTCTGCGGCGAGGCCTGACGGCGGGTCAGCAATTCAGACTAGTGCTCAGGCCAGGGTCAGGATCACCGGCCCGCGAGAAGTGGCCACCAGGGTGTGCTCATACTGCACCGTGGGCTGGCGGCCGGGCGGGCGCAGGGTCCAGCCGTCGTCCAGCTCCTCGACCCAGTCGGCGCCGAGGGAGAGGAAGGGCTCGATGGTGAAGACCAGGCCCTCGGTGATGCGGCGCTGATCCTGCGGTTCGAACCAGGTGGGGATGTCGCCCGGTTCGTCGTGCAGCGAGCGGCCGACCCCGTGGGAGGCCAGGTTGCGCACCAGGCTGTAGCCGTTCTTCTTGGCGAAGCCCTCGATGGAGCGGCCGATCTCGTTGAGCTTGGCGCCGGGCTTCACCGAGCGGATGCCGGTCCACATGGCGCGGCGGCCGTCGCGGCACAGGCGCTCGATCTTCGGCGCGGTGGGGGGCACGGCGAAGCTGGCGCCGGTGTCGCCGAAGAAGCCGTCGATCTCGGCGGAGACGTCGATGTTCACCAGGTCGCCGGCCTTGATGACCGTGTCGCCGGGGATGCCGTGGGCGCAGTCGGGGCCTACCGAGATGCAGGTGGCGCCCGGAAAGTCGTAGGTGACCTCCGGGGCCGAACGGGCGCCCTCGTGCTCCAGCATGGCCCGGCCCAGCTGGTCCAGCTCCCGGGTGGTGATGCCAGGCTCCAGGGCCGCGCCCATGGCCGCCAGCGTGCGCGCCACCAAGGCGCCCGCTACGCGGAGTTTCTCGAGTTCGTCTTCGCTGCCGATGGTCATGGGCTGAAGATGGCGCCGAACGCGCGCCGGCCCAAGGGCCTGCGACATTGCCGCGTTTTAAGTTGTGACCCCTGTGACGCCGCTCCTAGGGTCGTGGTGTTCTGAGGGGGAACACCGATGCGAACTCTGCTCCTGGCCCTGGCGGGCCTGACCCTGTGCACCAGCGCGGTGGCCCAGACGCCCGCGCCGGTGGACACCAGGGCGCTGCTGGCGGCCAACACTCGGCCCTTCACCTATGCGGACGGCAAGCTGGCCGGGCCGGGGGCGGACGCCCTGTTCGGGCAGCTGAAGGACAGCCAATTCCTCTTCCTCGGCGAGAGCCACCACGACCACGAGACCCCGATCTTCGCCGGCGCTCTATACAGCCGCCTGCGGGCTGACCTCGGCTATCGCTACCTGGCGGTGGAGCAGGACCCGCTGGCGATCGAAGCGGTGAACAGCTATCGCGGCGACCTCAGTCAGATCGCCGCGCTGGCCAAGCGCTATCCCACCCACATCGGCTTCGCCTCGGACCAGGACCTCGGCTTCCTGGCCCAGGCGTCCAGGAGCGCCAGGCCGAGGGATCCTACCGTCTGGGGTCTGGAGCAGGCGCAAGGGGTCGCGCCCTATCTGGAAGAGCTGCTGGCGCTGGCCCCCAATGCGGCGGCCAAGGCGACCACCCAGGCCCTGCTGGACGAGGCCCGTCTCAAGGAGACCCGCGCCAACCAGGGCGCCTTCATCCACGATGACGCCACCACCCTGGGCCGCCTGGAGGCACTGAAGGCGGCCTATGGCGACAAGCCGGGCTCGCGGGCCGAGGTGTTGCTCACCGGCCTGGTCACCTCGGCGCGAATCTATTCCTACAACCGCCGCGCCAACGCCGGAGAACGGGTGGGGCTCTACAACAACACCGAGCGGGAGGCGCTCTTCAAGCGGGCCTTCATGGGCCACTACCGCCAGGTGGCGAGCGCCAAGACCCCGCCCAAGGTGATGTTTAAGTTCGGCAGCTGGCACGGCTATCGCGGCCGCAGCCCTGGCGGCGCCTTCACCATCGCCAACTTCGCCCATGAGTTCGCGATCGCCAACGGGCGCGAGGCCTATGGGATCGTCGTGGTCCCCACCGGCGGCTATCAGGCCGACGTCACCGAGGAAGGGCCGTGGATGAAGGCGCTGTTCCCCGATGGCCCGCCCAAGCAGCCGGTGATCCTCGACCTGCGGGCTATCCAGCCCTGGTCGCGGGTGTTCGCCAACCAGGTCCCCGCGGAGCAGCAGGCGGCGCTGCGCGACTACATCCTGGCCCACGACGCCGTGGTGGTGCTGCCAAACAGCGCCAAGGCCACCTGGGACCTGACGGGGTTCCCGGTTCCCTAGAGGTCCGGCCGGACGATCGTCTTGCCCACCACCTTGCGGTTGGCGAGGCTTTCGAAGGCGGCGCGCCATTCCGAGAGCGGATACTCGTGGTCCACACGAGGATGGACCTTGCCCTCATTGGCCAGGGCCCAGATGGCGGCGGAATTCTCGCGGCCCTTCTCGGGGAACTGGCGGCCGTATTCGCCGGCCCGTACGCCCATCACCGAGAAGCCCTTGATCAGCGCCATGTTGACCGGCAGCACCGGCAGGCGGCCCGAGGTGAAGCCGATGGAGAGGATGCGGCCGTTGAAGGCGACGCAGCGGACGCTCTCATCGAAGACGTCGCCGCCCACCGGGTCATAGATGACGTCGGCGCCGCGGCCGCCGGTGATCTCCTTGACCCGCTCGCGGAAGCCGCCGGTGACGTTCACCGTGGCGTCCGGCGCGTATTCCTTCTCGATGATCGCCAGCTTCTCGTCCGACGCCGAGGCCGCGATCACCTTGCAGCCGAGGTGTTTGGCCAGGTCCACGGCGGCCAGGCCGACGCCTCCGGCCGCACCGTGCACCAGCACCCACTCGCCGGCCTCCACCTGGGCGCGGCGCACCAGGGAGACATAGGCGGTGAGATAGGCCGTGGCGTAGCCGGCGGCCTGGCTGAAGGAGAGGTTGGCGGGCTTGGGCCGCAGGATCGCGGCCGGCGTCACGGCATATTCTGAGAAGCCGCCGATGCGGGCGCCGCCCACCACGGCGTCGCCGATCTGGAACTGGGTGACGCCCTCGCCCAGGGCCTCGACCTCGCCGGCGATCTCCATGCCCGGAATGAAGGGCAGGGCGGGCTTGTGCTGATACTCACCCCGGGTCTGCAGCAGGTCGGGGAAGTTGACGGCGGCGGCGCGGACCTTGATCCGCACCTCGCCCGGGCGGGGCTCCGGGGTCTCGATCTCCTTCAGGACACAGCCGGCATAGTCGGCGGCCAGTTCCTCGACGACCAGGGCGCGCATCAGTGAATTCGTCCTTCCAGGCCTTCACGGACCAGGCCCGCGATCTCGCGGCAGGCGACGTCGGCGCAGGGCACGGCGCCGGTGAAGGCGGTGAACCCGTGGGCCAGGCTGTCATAGCAGCGGTAGGCGATGGGCACGCCCGCGTCCTTGAGGCGCTTGGCGTAGGCCTCCCCCTGGTCCACCAAAGGATCGAAGCCGGCGGTGATCACCACTGCAGGGGCCAGGCCTGAAAGGTCCGGCGCGCGCACCGGCGACAGGCGCGGGTCGGCGGGGTCGGCCTCGGGGCCCATATAGTGACCCATGAACCAGTCCATGGTGGCGCGGCTGAGGGGGAAGCTGTCGGCGTAGGTGGTCATGGAGGCGGTTTCGCTGGCCACGTCTGTGCAGGGATAGATCAGCAGCTGCAGGTCGGGCTGGGCCTCGCCGCTGCGCTTCAGCTCCTGGGCCACGACGGCGGCGAAGTTGCCCCCCATGGAGTCGCCGCCGATGGCCGCGCGACCGGCCGGCGCGCCGAAGCGCGCGGCGTTGTCGCGGCCCCAGCGGTAGGCGGCCAGCACGTCCTCCAGGCCCGCCGGGAAGCGGTGCTCGGGCGCCAGGCGGTAGGCCACCGACAGCACCGGGCAGCGGGCGATCCGGGCCAGGATCCCGCAGAAGGCGTCGCAGGTCTCCAGGTCGCCGATCACCCCGCCGCCGAAGTGGGCGAAGATCATCAGCGGCGCGGCCGGGTCCTGCCCCTCGGGACGGTAGAGGCGCGCGGGAATCTCGTCGGCGCCGGTCGGGATGCTCACAGGCTCGGTGCTGACGCCGGGCTCGGGGGAGCCGCCCAGGGCCGCCAGTCCCTGGGCGCTAGCCCGCCGGGCCTCCTCCGGGCTGAGGGTGGTCATGGCCGGCCCCCGCGCCGCGCCGGCGGCCAGGAACTGCAGTCGGGGATCGAGGGTGCGTCCGCCGCGATAGATCACCCCGCCGCCCGAAAGCAGCCGCAGCAGTGACGATGGCAGGGACAGCAGGGCGCGGACGATGACACGCTGGGTGGAGATACTGGGCATCGGCCTAGGCCCCGGTCTTGGGCAACCCCTTCACGCCCCCCTGGATCAGGGCGACCACGAAGTCCGCCGCGCCCTTGGTGTCGACGGGACGCCGCTGCAGCATCTTCTCGCCCACCTCGCGGGCGATGGCGATGCAGGCGGCCGCCAGGTAGTCGGGATCAGCGCCGGGCGCTCCGCCGCGGGCGATCTCGTCGACGATGGCCTGACGCACCTCGTTGAACACCGCGGTCATTTCCGGGGTCTCACCGTGCACATGCGGGAAGGGCTCGTCCGGCGGACGGCGCGCGAGCCAGCTCTGGTGCTCGTCGGCCAGGAAGCTGAAATAGGCCTCGATGGCGGCGCGGACGAAGCTCTCCCAGTCGGCCGACTGGGCCCTCTGAGCCTTCAGCAGAGGGGTGAAGCGCCGGGCGCCCTCGTCGGAGAGGGCGACATAGACCTCGTCCTTGGAGCGGTAGTAGTTGTAGAAGGTGCCCGCCGCGAGGCCGGTGCGGCGGATGATGTCGCGCACGGTGCAGGCCTCGTAGCCCAACTCCCCGAACACTTCGCGGGCGGCGTCCAGAATGGCCTGGCGGTTCTGGACCTTGGTCTGCTCGCGCTTGCCGACCGGGAGATAAGCGACCTGGGACATCTCTTCCTGATTCAAAACCTGACGGGCGTCATACTAGACACTCGAAAGCCGCAGCGCCAACCTCGACGGCTTGGGGCGATCAGGAGGGCTTGGCCGCGCCCCAGGTGAGGATGGCGGTGGCGCCGCCGTCAGCCTCGGGCAAGGCCTGGATACGCATCGTGCGGTCACCGTCCATGGCCGAGAACACCTTGGAACCGCCTTGGTCGAGGTCCATGCCGGTCTTCAGGCCGGCGGCGGCGGCGATGTCTCTGTAGCGCGCCATGACGGCGTCCGGCGCATCGCGGCTGGTGAAGCCCACGGCGCCGCCGATCTTGCCTGGCGTGGAGTCGCCCTGGGTGCAGAGGGTGATCTTGGCTCCCGGATAGACCGGCGCGTAGTCGGGCAGGCCCGCGCAGGGGATCGGCGCGGCGGCGGCCGTTTTGGTCTCGGCGGCGGGCTTGGGGCCGCAGGCGGCGAGGGCCAGCAGGGCGGCGGCGGCGATCAGGGTTTTCATGGGGCTCTCCGTAGGCGCCCAGGATGTCAGCCCCCGGCGAGACCCGCAACGCCGGGCGCGTCACAGGCGGCCCGACACTGGCCCCAGGTGGCCGGGCAGTCGTCCCCGCCGTCGCCGGACAGGCAGAAGTAATAGGACTGGGCGCAGGACAGCCGGCACTGCCCGGCCGCGCCCGCCACCGGCGTGTCGGAGAGGGTGCGGAGCGGGATGAAGCTCTGGGCCAGGGCCGCGGCTGCCGTCGCGGCCACGGGGCTTGTGGCGTCTGGCGCGTCGGCCGTGTCGGCCGAGAGCAATCCTCGCAGGACCGGCGCGGCGGTCGGGCCGGGGGCCTGCTGCGCGCCGGCTGGACTGGCCAGGGCGAGTGTCAAGGCGAGGAGGGCGAGGAGGCGGCGCATGAGCCATCCTCGCCCATCCTCCTTAAGACCTGGTTAACCATAAGGGGGCGAGAGCGGCTGGCAGTTCCTCCCCCGGAGAGGAAGGAACTGCGAGCAGTTCACACCGTCCGCGCGGCGCGGTCCTTGGCGTTGGTCGCCTGGATGGACTCCCTGGCTTCAGTCCACTGGTCGTCGGTCCAGGCGCGCAGGCTCGAGAAGTTGCCGCCCGAGGCCTGCCAGGCGGCGCCGTCGATGGCGATGGTCTGGCCGTTCACATAGGCTGACAGCGGATGCAGCAGATAGACCGCCAGGTTGGCCAGTTCGCGCATCTCGCCGACCCGGCCCATGGGGTTGCCGGTGCGGCTGGCCTCGCCGTCGTTGAGCTGCTGGCCTGGGTTGAGCCGGGCGCTCATCCCCTCGGTGGGGAAGGGGCCCGGCGCGATGTTGTTGAAGCGGATGCCATAGGGTCCCCACTCGACGGCCAGGGACTGGCTCATGGTGGCTAGGCCGGCCTTGGACATGGCCGAGGGCACGGTGAAGGGGCCGCCGTTCCAGATCCAGGTGGTGAGGATGGAGACCACCGAGGCCTTCCTGCCTTCCTCGATCCAGCGCTTGCCGGCGTCGAGGGTGACGAAGAACGAGCCCCGGAACACGATATTAGCGATGGCGTCGAAGCCGCGGGGTGAGAGGTCCTGGGTCCGGCTGATGAAGTTGCCCGCGGCGTTGTTGACCAGGCCGGTCAGCGCGCCGCCGTCGGACCAGATGGTGTCCATCATCTCGGTGATGGCCTCGGGGACGCGGATGTCGCAGGCGATGCCGACCACCTTGCCGCCGTGGGCGTCCATCAAGTCCTTGGCGGTGGCCTTCACGACGCCGCCGCGGCGGCCGCAGATATAGACCTCCGCGCCGAGGATCAGGCAGGCCTCCGCCATCACCTTGCCCAGCCCCGTCCCGCCGCCGGTGATCAGGATGCGTTCGCCCTTCATCAGGCCGGGCCGGAACATCAGGTCATCTTGGGTCAGTTCGGCCATGGCGGCGCGCCTCCTTATCGTTGGAGCAAGTGCGCGCCGCTGACGCCGGGTCGGTCAAATGAAAAGGGGGACCGCCTCGCAGCGGTCCCCCTTCAGACGCCCCTTTGGAACTTAGAAGCTTAGAACTCTTCCCAGGTGTCGTCGTCGGCCTGGGGTTGGTGGGCCAGGGCGGTGTTTCCGCGGCTGACCGGAGCGTGGTGTTGCGTGACCTGAGGCCGGTGGGCCGGGGCGTGGCGCGCCGGAGCGGCCTGGACGCGAGCGGCCTGAGGCGCGCCGCTGACCCGGAAGCGGCCCACCAGGCGGGCCAGTTCCTCGGCCTCGTCGGCGAGGACGCGGCTGGCGGCGGTGGACTCTTCCACCATGGCCGCGTTCTGCTGGGTCACCTGGTCCATCTGGTTGACGGCGGTGTTCACCTGGCCGAGGCCAAGCGCCTCTTCCTTGGCGGAGGCGGCGATCTCGCCCACCACGTTGGAGATCTCGCCGACCTGGCGAACGATGCGTTCCAGCGCCTTGCCGGTCTCGTCGACCAGGCCCACGCCCTCGGCGACCTGTTGGGTCGAGGCCGAGATGAGCGCCTTGATCTCCTTGGCGGCTTCCGCGGAGCGCTGGGCCAGGGCCCGAACCTCGGAGGCGACCACGGCGAAGCCCTTGCCGGACTCCCCGGCGCGGGCGGCTTCAACGCCCGCGTTCAGGGCCAGCAGGTTGGTCTGGAAGGCGATCTCGTCGACCACGCCGATGATCTGGCTGATCTTGTTGGAGCCTTCCTGGATGTTGTTCATGGCCAGGACGGCCTTGCGCACGATCTCGCCGGACTGTTCGGCGTCGGTCTTGGCCGAGGCGGTGGCCTCGCGGCCGTGAGTGGCGCCTTCGGAGGTTTTGTTGACGGTGGCGGTGATCTCGTCGAGGGCCGCGGCAGTCTCTTCCAGGGTCGCGGCCTGGTGCTCGGTGCGGCGCGACAGGTCGTCGGCCGAGTGGCTGATCTCGCCGGCGCCGGACTGGATGGAGGCCGTCGCGCTGGCGATGGCGGTCATGGCCTCTTCCAGCTTGGCCACGGCGGCGTTGAAGTCGTCGCGCAGCTTGCGGTAGTCGCCTGGGAACTCAGTGTCGACGCGATAGGTCAGGTCGCCGGAGGCGAGCGCATCCAGGGCGCGGGCAAGGTTGGTGACCACGTTGGCCTGTTCCTCGGCGATGGCCGCGGCGGCCTCGGCGTTCTGGCGGCGGGCGCTTTCCGAGGAGGCCTCGGCCACCTCGTGCTCCTGGCGCAGCTTCTCGAGATGCAGCTGGTTGTCGCGGAAGACCGTCAGGGAGGAGACGATGGCGCCCAGCTCGTCCTTACGGGCCAGGGCGTCCAGGTTGATGGCGTTGTCACCGCGCGAGAGGGCCTCAGTGGCGCCGGCGATCTTCTTGACGTCGCGGCGCAGGGTCAAGGTCAGGCTCATGGCCAGGGCGCCGGCGATCAGCAGGGTGGCGAGCGCGCCCACCAGGGTGGCGGTCTGAGCGGTCTTGGCCCGCGCGGCGCTGGCGGCCGCGTTGGTGTCGGTGACCTTTTGCCCGGCCTCCACGATCTTGTGGAGGGTGGCGCTCATCTTGGCGTATTCCTCCTCGAAGGGCGCCGCGAAGCCGGCCGCGGTGCCGAAGTCGGCTCCGATCATGGCGCAGATCACGTCGAGCGCGTCGCGGGTGTTCTTCAAGGCCTTGATCAGGTCATCATAAGACTTCTTCTGATCGGCGGGGGCCGTCTTGCGGGCGGTCTCAACCTCCTTGGTGATGGAGTCGACCTCGGCGAGCATGGCCTGGGACTCGCCCTCGATCTTCTCGACCTCGATGGAGGCGGCTTGGTGGGTCAGCAGGAAGTAGAGCTGGCCGTGAACAGCGGTGATCCGTTCCGAGACCTTCTGCATTCGCAGGCTGTTGGGCATGTCCACCTGCACCACCTGCCGCAGCTCGGCCGATTGGGCGCGTTGCAGGATGATGGCTCCGGTGGCCAGGCAGGCCAGCATGACCAGTGCGAAAGCGGGCGCGAAGCCGATCTTGATGATCAGCGGCGTATCCACGAGCCTGAAGCGCTTCACTGTATATTCCCCCCGTAAAACACGGTTAGCGACTCGGTCACCATGCCTTCAGGTTGCTAACCAAACGTCACCGAAGTGGGGACAAATGCGATTTCTGGCGATCTCCAAACTATAGAGACTCCAAAATCGCCCCTTAGGTATTCATCATTTCTTAACCATGAATATGACGCGCCGCATCAGACTCTCTTAACCCGACTGGTTCATCCTCAAACTGTCCAAATCTAGAAAGGAGTGGGGCATGAAAAATATCTTCAAGATCTTGGGCGGTTGCGCCCTGGCTCTCGCCGTCGCCGGTTCGGCGTCTGCTGGGAGCTTCGAGGACAGCATGGGCCGTTGCCTGACGAAGAACGCTAACACGCGGGACGCGGCGATTGTCATGCTGGAATGCACCGCTGACGCCGGCAAGCTCTCGGGCTGCAAGGTGCTCGAGGACAGCAAGCCGAACAAGGGCTTCGACAAGGCCGCGCTCTGCGTCGCCGAAGCGCTGCCGATGGGTTCGAAGACCGGCACCGTCAAGGTTCCGATGCGCTTCCCGGGCGGCGGCTAAACCCGCAGCCCCAAGAATTCTTATTCTTGCAAATTCACGCCCTCGGCCTTCCGGCCGGGGGCGTTTTGTATTGCGGAGCCAGGCTGCTTCTTACCTGTTCACCCGCGAGATCAACTCCATCGCGGCGGCCGGCGCGCGCACCTTGCCCTCGTGGATGAAGTAGCTGAACACGTCGACCGGTTGTTCGGCAGGCGCGGTGCGGTCGATGGGGGTCAGATCGTCGGGGCAGCGACCTTGCGCGTACTGCGTGAACCGCCGGGCCCACTTGTCCAGGCCCTCGGGGTCGTAGCCGGTGGGGATGTCGTCGGAGCCGTCGATCAGGCGCGCATAGACGAAGTCCGCCGTCACGTCGGGGATCATCGGATATCGGTCGTTCTCCGAAACGCAGATGGCCACGTTGCGGTGGCGGCACATCTTCACGAAGGCCAGGTCCACGAAGCTGGAATTGCGGACCTCCACCGCGTGCCGAAGCTTTAGGCCATCATAGGTCTTGGGCAGCAGGTCGAGGAAGGCCTCGAAATCGGCGGCATCGAACTTCTTGGTGGGCATGAACTGCCACAGGATCGGCCCCAGCCGATCGCCCAGCTCGACGATGCCCTGACCCAGGAACTTGGCGATGGACTCGCCTGCCTGGGCCAGGATCTTGCGGTTGGTGCAGAACCGCGAGGCCTTCAGGGAAAAGACGAAGCCCTCGGGCGTCGCGGCCTTCCACTTGGCGAAGGTCGCGGGTTTCTGGGACGAATAGTAGGTGGAGTTGATCTCGATGGAGGTCAGGTGGCGGCTGGCATAGGCGAGCTCATCGGCCTGCTTGAGGCCTTCGGGATAGAAGACCCCGCGCCAGGGCTCGAAGGTGAAACCCCCGATGCCGGCCCGGATGTAGCCCGCCTGCGCCATGCGCCCTGTCCCCTACTTGCGCGCTGCGGCGGTCTTGTCCCGCTCGGCCTTGAACTCAGACCCGGCCTTCCATTCCGGCCACTTGCGGGAATTGGCGATCTGGGTCCCCAGCACCAGCAGCATGTCGGCGTTGCGGGCCGCGCCGGAGAGGTCCCAGTCAGGGGAGTATTCGTCCGCCGGCTGATGGTACTTTTCGGTGGTGTAGGCCTTTTGCAGCGCCTCGCCACGGGCCTTGCCGCCGGTCACCAGGTCCTGGCCGCCGCCAAAGGAGATGGCCGGAACGCCGCGCTTGGCGAAGGAGAAGTGGTCGGAACGGAAGAAGCTGCCCGCGCCGGGACGCGGGTCCGGGCTGTAGGTCATGTTGTAGCCCTTGGCGACCTCGATCAGATCGTCCTGCAGGGTCAGGGGCGCGTCCCCCGAAGTGCCAAAGTCCTTTGACGGACCGTAGATTGAGGCGCCGTCCATATTGATGTTGGCCACCGTCGTGCCCAGAGGATAGAGCGGATTGGCTGCGTAGTACTCCGATCCCAGCAGACCCTTTTCCTCCGCGGTGACCGCCAGGAACAGCATGGAGCGCTCAGTGCGCGGCTGGGCCGCGGCGGCGCGGCCGATCTCGATCAGCATCGCCGTCCCCGAAGCGTTGTCCAGGGCGCCGTTGTAGATTCGGTCGCCCTTGGCGTCGGCCAGGCCGACCCCGAGGTGATCCCAGTGGGCGGTGTAGACCACCTTGTCCTCGGGATGCTTGGTCCCGGGCAGCAGGCCCACGACGTTCTTGGAGACGATCTTCTTGGCGTCCACCGAAATGTCGGTGGAGAAGGTCACGCCGGTCAGGGCGACCGGCTTGAAGTCGCGGGTCTGGGCGAGCTTCTTCAGGGCTTCGAAATCAAGGCCGGCCGACTTGAAGAGGGCGACGGTGGGGTCGCGCTGAATCCAGGCCTCGATGGGGGCGTGATCCTTGGTCGGATCCTGGCGGATGATGTCGAAGACGGTGTTGGTGTTGGAGTTCTTGACCGTGTTCCAGCCATAGGAGGCCGGCGCGGTCTCGTGGATGACGATGAAGCCCACGGCGCCCTGGCGCGCGGCCTCCTCATACTTGTAGGTCCAACGACCGTAATAGGTCATGGCCTTGCCGCCGAAATCGCCCTCGCCGGTCTCGAAGTCGGGATCGTTGACCAGGACGAGCGCGATCTTGCCTTTCAGGTCGTAGCCCTTGAAGTCGTCCCAATTGCGCTCGGGCGCCTTGACGCCGTAGCCGACGAAGACGACGGGCGCGTCCTTGACCGAGACCTGGGCGACGCCGGTCTGCGGCGCGCGGATGGCGACCTGATCACCCTGGGTCCAGGTCTGGACCTGGCCGCCGACCGTAACGCTGACCTTGATGGGATCCTTGTTGTCGAACTGGGCCAGCGGCACGTCCTGGGTCCAGGCCCGCTTGCCGTCCTTCTGGAGATCACCGCCCGGTTGCAGGCCGACGGCCTGGAACTGCTCGGTCAGGTACTTGACGGTCTTGACCTCGCCGGCGGTTGCGGGACCCCGACCCTCGAAATCGTCGGAGGCCATGATCTGGATGTGGTCGGCGAGCTTCGCGGCGCTGACGCCGGCCGTGGCGGGAAGGCCAAGGGCCAAAACAGCCCACGCGGACGCGCCGGCCAGGAGGAATTGTTTCATGAATGCACTCGGGCAAGGACCAATTTGCCCGGGACCCTAGCGAGGCCGGTGCGCAGACGCTAGAGCGACGCGCCCAAAACCGCTTGGGCGACGAGGTCGTTCGACCTTGAACGATTATTCGAAAATAAGTGTGGCAGATGCGTCCCATTCACCATGTGGGCGGCTGTTTGTAACGCCACTGCAATTTTGGCGACCGGTTGCTATGATCAAGGGAGTTTCAGCTAACCGCGTCGCGCCTCCCCAAAGCCGATACACTCGGCGGCGATTCGCGGTCTGACAACGACAGAGATCATGCGCCCCGCCACATTCGTAGCCGGACTGGCCTGTCTGACGCTCGCCGCGTGCGCGTCCGCACGCAAGGCCGATATCGCCCTGCCGACCGCTTTCGAGGCGCCGCAGGCCGGGTCGTCGGCGCTCGACGCCGCGGCGCTCGACCAGTGGTGGGTCCAGTTCAACGACCCGGTGCTGACCACCTTGATCGAGGACGCCTTGGCCCGGGCGCCGGACGCGCGGACAGCCGCGGCCCGCCTGCGGGAAGCCCGCGCCACCGCGTCCAGCGGCCTGCTGGGCTTCCTGCCCCAGGGCAATGCGTCGGCCACGACCCGAGAGACGAACACCACCCAGACCGCGGGCACGGCGGTCAATATTCCGGGCTTCTCCAGCGAGGGCGAAAGCACCGCTTCCAGCGCCACCTTCAATGTGAGCTGGGAGGTCGATCTGTTCGGCCGGATCTTCGCGGTGGCCAAGGCGGCGCGCGGGGACACCAGCCAGGCCCAGGCGAGCTACGAGGGTGCGCGGGCCAGCCTCGCGGCCAATATCGCCGACACCTATTTCCTGGCCCGCGGCCAGGCCATCCAGCTGGAGGATGCGCGCGAGACGGCCCGTATCCAGCGGGGCCTGCAGCAGGTCGCCAATGTCCGGGCCGAACGGGGCCTGGGCTCTTCGTCCGAGGCGGACCGCGTGGCCGGCGACCTGGCCCAGGCCGAGGGCGCCGCCGCCAGTCTTGAAGCCGAGTTGAAGGCCACGCGGCGCACCCTGCTGGTGCTGGTCGGCCGCGGCGTCGATCCCCTGGCCAGCATCCCGACCCCCGCCAGCGTCGGCCAGATCCCGCCCGTTCCGGCCGCCGTCCCCGGCCAGCTGCTGGCCCGGCGTCCCGATGTGCGCCAGGCCGAGGCCGCCGTGCGCTCGGCCGCCGGCCGGCTGACCTACGCCAAGCTCGCCTTCTTCCCCACCTTCACCCTGACCCCTGGCATCGGCCTCTCGCGCAGCGAACAGCCGGGCTTTGAGTCCAGCACCCGCAACTGGTCGATCGGAGCCGGGGTCACCCAGCCCATCCTGTCCATCCCCCGGCTGCTGCAGGAGCTGAAGGCCCAGGACGCCCGGACCGAGCAGGCGGTCATCGCCTATGAGAAGGCGGTGCAGACCGCCTATGGCGAGGCCGACAGCGCGCTCACTCGCCTGGACGCCGATCGCCGCCGCGTCGGCCTGCTGGCCGACGGCGAGGTCCGAGCGGCGCGAGCCTATGAGGCCAGCCGCGTCCGTTACGCGGCCGGCATTGACGACCTGACCGCCGCGCTTGGGGCTGAACAGTCCTGGCGCAGCACCCGATCGGCGCTGACCAGCGCGCAGGTTCAAGCCCTGCGCCGCGCCGTCCAGACCTACAAGGCGCTCGGAGGCGGCTGGCCCGCCACCCCCGTGCTCGCCCAGCAAGAGGCACGCTAGACGTGACGAGATCCGCCACCGCCCTCACCCTCGCCCTGGTCGCGACCTTCGCCCTTGCCGGTTGCGGCAAGAAGCCCGCGGTCAAGGAAAGCGACACCCAACGCGCGCGCGCCGTCCGCGTGGTGAAGGTCGAGCCGCGCCAGATCATCGGCTCGCTCACCGCCTCGGGGGTCCTGACGCCGCGCGAGGAAGCCGCCGTCCTGCCCGAGATCACCGGCTACCGGGTGGCCAGGGTTCTGGTGGACGCCGGGCAGTACGTCCGCGCCGGCCAGACCCTGGTTCAACTCGACGGCGCCCTGATCGCGTCCCAGGTGGAACAGCAGGGGGCGCTGGCCGCCCAGAGCGCCATCCAGGCCGAGCAGGCCGAGGCCCAGGCCGCGCGCGTGAAGGGCCTCGACGGCCAGGGCGTGCTCTCTCAGGAACAGCTTGACCAGCGGCGCTTCCAGGCCCGCGCCACCCGCGCCACCGCCAACGCCCAGGCCGCCGCCTACAAGGACGCCCGCACCCGCGCCGGCAAGCTCGCGGTCACCGCCCCGGTCTCCGGCCTGGTGCTGGAGCGGAACGTCCGTCCGGGCGAACTCTCGGCCGGGGGCGCGACCCCGTGGTTCCGGATCGCCCAGGGCGGCGAGATCGAACTGCTGGCCGAACTTTCCGAAGAAGATCTGTCCCGCGTGCGTCCCGGACAGCGCGCCAGCGTCGTGCTCTCCACCGGGACCAGCGCCGAGGGTGTGGTGCGTCTGGTCTCGCCGCAGGTGAACGCCCAGTCCAAGCTCGGCACGGTGCGTATCCGCCTGCCGGTTCGCTCTGACATCCGGTCGGGCGGCTACGGTCGGGCCTTGTTCGCCGACGCCGTGGGCCAGAGCCTGGCTGTGCCGGAGACCGCCGTGCGCTACGACGCCGACGGCGCCAGCGTGATGGTGGTGGGCGCGGACAACCGCGTGAAGCGCGTCACGGTGCAGACCGGGTCGCGAGGCTCGGGCCTGGTCTCCCTGGTCAAGGGGCCGCCGGCCGGCTCCCGCGTGGTGCTGAACGCCGCCGCCTTCCTGCTGGACGGTGACATGGTCCGACCGACCGAAGGTCCCGCGCCCATGCCCAAGCCCGCGAGCGCCAAGAAATGACCCCGTCGCCGCAAGTTCACGACGACGGAGGCAACTTCCAGATCTCGTCCTGGGCGATCCGCAACCCCGTGCCGGTGGTGGTGCTGTTCATCGCCCTGATCCTGGCGGGGATGATTTCCTACGGCGGGCTGCCGGTGAAGCAGTTCCCCAACGTCCAGTTCCCGATGGTCAACATCACCGTGACCCAGTCGGGCGCGGCGCCGGGCGAGATCGAGACCCAGATCACCAGGCCGGTGGAGGACGCCATCGCCGGCATCTCCAACGTCAAGAACATCTATTCCACGGTGACGCTGGGGGTCTCCACCACCAATGTGGAGTTCGAGCTTGGCGAGGACCTGCAGAAGAAGACCGACGAGGTCCGCTCGCGCATGGACCAGACCCGCGCGGTCCTGCCGCGCGAGATCGATGAGCCGACGGTCACGCGGGTGGAGTTGGATAGCCAGCCGATCCTGACCTACGCCGTGGCCGCCCCGGCCATGTCGGACGCCGAGCTGTCCTGGTTCATCGACGACACCATCGCCCGCGAGCTGCAGACCGAGAAGGGGGTCTCCCAGATCTCCCGCGTCGGCGGCGTGAACCGGGAGATCAACATCCTCATCGACCCCGACCGCATGGCGGCCCGGGGCCTGACCGCGCCGCAGATCAACAACGCCCTGCGCGCCTTCGACATCGACGCCCCCGGCGGCCGGGTCGCTGTGGGCGGTCGCGAGCAGACCCTGCGGGTGCTCGGCGCGGTCAACACCCTCGACGCCCTGCGCGCCATGACCATCCCGACCGGCGGAGGGCGCTATGTGAGGCTCACCGACGTGGCCCAGATCGGCGACGGCTCCAGCGAGGTGCGCGGCTTTGCGCGGCTGAACGGCGCGCCGGTGGTGGGCTTCCAGGTGATGAAGACCCGGGACTCCAGCGACGTCGGCGTCGACGACGCCGTCATCAAGGCGATCGCCAAGCTGGAGCAGACTCACGAGGGGGTGACCTTCACCCGCATCTTCTCGTCGGTGGACGAGACTCGCGCCAGCTTCCGCGCCACCCAGCACGTGCTGCTGGAGGGCATGCTGCTGGCGGCCATCGTGGTGTTCGTGTTCCTGCGCGACTGGCGCTCGACCATGATCACCGCCTTCGCCATGCCGGTCTCGCTGATCCCCACCTTCTTCTTCATGAACCTGTTCGGGTTCTCCCTGAACGTCGTCACCCTGCTGGCCCTGACCCTGGTGGTGGGGATTCTCGTCGATGACGCCATCGTCGAGATCGAGAACATCGAGAAACGGGTGGCCCAGGGCATGCGGCCCTTCCAGGCCGCCCTGCAGGGCGCCGACGCCATCGGCCTGGCGGTGGTGGCCACCACAATGGCCATCGTCGTGGTGTTCATGCCGGTCAGCTTCATGAAGGGCATGGCCGGCCAGTTCTTCCGGGAGTTCGGGCTCACGGTCTGCGTGGCGGTGCTGTTCTCCCTGGTGGTGGCCCGCCTGCTGACGCCGCTGATGGCGGCCTACCTGCTGAAGCCAACCAGCCACCCGGTGGAGCGCAAGCCCTTCGAGGGTTTCTACCGCAACGCCCTGGAATGGTCCCTAGACCACCGGATCGTCGCCTGCATCCTGGGGGGCGTGGTGTTCGTGGGCTCGCTGTTCCTGGTTCCCATGCTGCCGCAGGGCTTCCAGCCGGCGGGCGACCCCGACTACATCTATGTCGACCTGCAGGGTCCGCCCGGCGCCACCGTCGAGGCCATGGAGGATGTCGCCCTGCGCGTCAGCCGGGTGTTCGAAGGCCGCCCCGGCGTCCGCGCCGTCTTCGCCCAGGTGGGCTCCACCGCCAGCGGCGGGGGCCCCGGCTTCGGCGGATCGGGCGGCGGCAGCGACCTGCGCAACGGCACCGTCACCGTCCTGCTGGATGAGCAGCGGAGCATCAGCGGCGACGAGCTGAAGGCCCAGACCCGCCAAGCCCTGCGCGAGGTGCCCGACGCCCGCATCACCTTCATGGACTTCCAGGGATCGGCGGGCCTGCAGGCGATCCTCGCCTCCAACGATCCGGCCGCCCTGACCGCGGCTTCCGCAGAGCTTGAAAAGCAGATGCGGACCATCGACATCATCGCCGACCCGCACGCCTCGGCGCCGCCGGTCGGGCCCGAGCTGATCGTGCGCCCGCGGGGTGACGAGGCCGCGCGCCTCGGCGTTTCGGTGGACACTATCGCCCAGGTGGCCCGCGTGGCCACGGTCGGCGACATCGACGCCAATGTCGCCAAGCTGACCGCCGGCGAACGCCGCATCCCCATCCGCATCCGCATGCCCGCCGATGCGCGGGCCGACCTGGAGCGGATCAAGGCCCTGCGTGTGCCCACCGTCTCGGGCGGCACCACGACCCTGGACGCCGTGGCCGATGTCAGCTTCCAGGCCGGTCCCGCCAAGATCGACCGCCTGAACCGCAAGCGCCAGCTGACCATCCAGGCCGAGCTGAACGGGGCGGAGCTGGGGGACGCCTACAAGCGTGTCCAGGCCCTGCCGATCATGAAGAACCTGCCCGCGGGCGTGACCCCGGCCGAGACCGGGCAGCTGGAGGCGCAGCAGGAGCTGTTCGGCTCCTTCGGCCTGGCCCTCTTCGCTGGGGTGGCGATGATCTACGGCGTGCTGGTGCTGCTGTTCCGCAGCTTCTTCAAGCCGGCGGTGATCCTCACGGCCCTGCCGCTGTCCTTCGCTGGCGCCTTCCTCGGCCTGTTGATCTTCAACCTCTCGCTCTCGATCCCCTCGCTGATCGGTTTCCTGATGCTGATGGGCCTGGCGGCGAAGAACTCCATCCTGCTGGTGGAGTACGCCATCGAGCGGGAGCGCGAGGGCATGCCCCAGCGCGACGCCATCCTTGAGGCCTGCCGCGAGCGGGCCCGGCCCATCGTCATGACCACCATGGCCATGGCGGCCGGCATGCTGCCCACCGCCTTCGCCCTGGAGAAGGGCGCGGAGTTCCGTCAGCCCATGGCCGTAGCGGTGATCGGCGGCCTGATCACCTCGACCCTGCTGTCCCTGGTGCTGGTGCCGGTGGTTTACGAACTGGTGGACGACTTCGAGATGTGGCTGCGCCCGCGCCTGGCCAGGTTCATCACGCCGCGCGAGGCGCCGGCGGTCGCCGCGCCTGAGGATCGGCTCTAGGTCTAGGCGGCCAGGACGCCCTGCAGCGCGGTGACCAGGACCCGGGTTTCGACGGGCTTGGGCACGCAGTCGTCCATGCCTGCTGAGAGGTATCCGCGGGTCTGCTCGGGCTGCACGCTGGCGGTGACCGCGATGATCGGGGTCTTGTCACGCCCCAGCTCGACCTCGCGCCTGCGGATGCTCGCGGTGGCGGTCACCCCGTCCATCTCGGGCATGTGGATGTCCATCAGTATGGCGTCCCAGGCCTTGGCTTCCCAGGCGGCCACGGCCTCGACCCCATTGACGACGCACTCGGCCGCCAGGCCCAGCTGTTCCAGCAGGGCGCAGAGCACCAGCCGGTTGGTGGCGTTGTCGTCCACCACGAGGATGCGCAGCTTGTCGTCCATCGGCGCGGCGGCCTGCGGCTCGGCCGGTGCGGCGCAGGCGGGCATGGGGACCTGAAGGGTGAATGTGGAGCCAACGCCCAGCTCGGTGATGAACCCTATGGTTCCACCCATCAGCTCCGACAGCTCCCTGCAGATCGCCAGGCCCAGGCCCGCGCCGCCGAAGCGCCGGGTCGAGGAGCCGTCGGCCTGGACGAAGCGGTCGAACATGGCCGCCTGCTGGTGCGGGGCGACGCCGATCCCCGTGTCTGTGACCTGCAGGATGATATCCTGGCCGTGAAGGGCGAAGGAAACACGCACCTCGCCGGCCACGGTGAACTTCAGCGCGTTGGAGAGCAGATTGCCGGCGATCTGGCGCAGGCGCGCGGCGTCCCCGAACCGCCATCCCCGGGCGGCGGGATCCAGGGTCAGGGTGAAGGCCAGGCCCTTGTCGGCGGCCAGCGCTCCATAGATCGCCGCCAAGTCGTCGGTCAGGCGATCCATGTCGAAGGGTTCGGGCAGGATCTCAAGACTGCCAGCCTCGATCCGGGAAATATCGAGCACGTCGTTGACGACGCTGACCAGGGCCCGGCCCGAGGCGCCAATGGTGGCCAGGTGTTCCCTCTGCGCTGAGGTGAGCTTGGTCCGGCCCATGATGTCCACGAGCCCAAGCACGCCGTTCAGCGGTGTGCGGAGTTCGTGGGCCATGGTCGCCAGGAATTCGGACTTGGCGTGACTGGCGGCCTGGGCCTGCAGGGCCAGGGCCTGAGTCTCCTCCCGACGCACCTCGGCCTCGGCCTCCAGGATCTCCTTCTGCAAGGCGGCGTCCCGGAAGGTGACGACGGCCTTGGCCATCAGACCGACCTCGTCGCGGCGTTCTATGGCGGGAATTGCGACCGAATGATCGCCCCCCGCCAGGCGGTTCATCACCGAGGTCAGCCGCACGATGGGATTGGCCATGCTGCGGCGAAGCGCCAGCCCCATCACCGCCGCGCTCAAGGCGGCGAACAGCACGCCCAGCGCCAGGGCCGAGCCCATCGCCCGCATGGCTTCGGCCTTGCGGGCAGCGCTTGCCTCGACCGCCCTCCGGCTCTGCGCCTGGATGGCTTCCAGGGCCTGCTCGGCGGGCGCGATGAGGTCATCGGCCGGGCTTTCCGGACCCACCATCCGGGCGGCGATGGCCCTGGTGGCCGGCACGTGGGCCAGCGCCATCGCGCGATCGACCGCTCGGTCGGTCCAGAGGTCGTGGGCCGACTGCGCCTCGTCTATCCACGCCTCCAGCGCAGGGTCCCCAGCGGCCAGCCGGTCCAGGTCAGCCATTCGGGCTTGGAAGTGCGGTCGGTGCACTTCGGCGATCCGCCGGGCGTAGAAGGGGTCGCCGGAAATGATGTAGCCGCGAAGCGAGGCTTCCTGGCGGGCCAGGGCGAAACGCGCGCTGCTGGCTATGACCGCCACCCGGTGCGCATGATTGTCGGCGGCGTCCGCCTGCTGGACCACGCGGAGGTTGATCCCCAGAACCACCCCCATGGTGGCGATGGCCGACAGGACCACGGCGAAGGCTAAGGTGAGTTTCCACGTGGCCGGGAGGTCGTTCAGGCGGCTGGCCAGGGACCATCCCGCTCCGCCCGAGCCTCTTGAATCGCGTTCGGCCACGAAGGTCCCCGTCCGGGCGCATGTGATGTGCGCGCTGAACGGCGACCTTCGCCATGGGCTCTCAACGCCGGGTTAAGGCGCAGCTTTACGCTGCGAGGCAAACCGCCGCATCGTCTTGGGGGCAGGCCCGGAGGTTCAGCCGTCGGCCAGGATGTCGGCGAACAGCGCCGGGTCCACATTGCCTCCCGACAGCACCAGGCCGGTGATTCCGTCGCCCCAGGCCTTGATCTTGCCGCTCAGCAGGGCGGCCAGGCCCACCGCGCCGCCGGGCTCCACCACCAGCTTCAGGCTGGAGAAGGCGTAGCGCATGGCTGCGGCGACCTCGGCGTCGCTGACCACGGCGATGTCGGCGACATTCTGCTGCAGGATCGGAAAGGTCAGCTCTCCGGGCGCCGGAGACTCCAGGGCGTCGCAGAGCGAGCGGGTGGTGGGCCTCAGGGTCTGTCGCGCGCCCGCCTGCAGGGAGCGCAGGGTGTCATCGAAGCCCTTCGGCTCCACGCCCACCAGGGCCGTGCTAGGCGAAAGCGCCTTCACCGCCGTGGAGACCCCCGCCATCAGGCCGCCGCCACCCACCGGCGACACCACCACGTCGAAGCCGACCCCGAGGGCCTTGGCCTGGTTCACCAGCTCCAGCCCGATCGTGCCCTGGCCTGCGATGATGTCCAGATCATCGAAGGCCGGAACGACCAAGGCGCCGCGCTGCGTGGCGATCTCGGCGGCGATCGCCACGCGGTCCTCGGTCAGCCGGTCATAGAGGCGGACTTCGGCGCCATAGCCGCGCGTGGCCTCGACCTTCACCGACGGTGCGTCGGCGGGCATCACGATCAGGGCGGGAACGCCCAGAAGCCTGGCCGCCAGAGCCACCCCCTGGGCGTGGTTGCCCGAGGAGAAGGCGACAACCCCGGCCTTCCGTTGCGCGGCGTCCAGCTGGGCCAGCCTGTTGTAGGCCCCCCGGAACTTGAAGGCGCCGACCCGCTGCAGGGTCTCGGGCTTTATCAGCACCCGGCGGCCCAGGCGGTCGTTCAACGCCGGGCTTTCGATCAGCGGCGTCTCCACCGCGTGGCCGTGGATACGCGCGGCGGCGGCCTGGATGTCGGCCAGGGTCACGGTCATTTGGCGAACACCATGGCGTCGTCGGCGAAGGCCTTGAACTCCAGCGCATTTCCGGAGGGATCGAGGAAGAACAGGGTCGCCTGTTCGCCGGCCTGGCCCTTGAAGCGGATCTGCGGCTCGATGACGAAACGGGTGTCGGCGGCCTTCAGTTTGGCGGCCATCTCCTCCCACTGGGGCAAGGTGAGGATGGCGCCGAAGTGGCGCACGGGAACGTCCTCGCCGTCCACGGCGCTGGTGGACTTGTGACCCACCTCGCCCGGCGAAAGGTGAGCGACGATCTGGTGGCCGTAGAAGTCGAAGTCGATCCAGTCGGGGCTGGAGCGGCCTTCCGGACAGCCGAGCAGGCCGCCGTAAAAAGCGCGGGCCTCTTCGAGATCGCGGACGGGGAAGGCGAGGTGGAAGCGGGGCAGGGTCATGTTCGCCTCATAGACCCAAGGGAGCGGCCTGGCGAAGCGCCGATTTCCGCAGGCGCGCCTTGACGGCGGGGGCGCCTGGATGCTCTACACCCGACGAACACGACCCTGGCGCCCCAGAGGCCCGGTCGCGGTTCCTAAAATCGGTCAAGTCCACCCGCCGAGTTGCCTGTCGAAGGGCGTGGTTGGATCCCCTCGGCGGGCTGGGAGATCGTATTCCATGGGCAATGTGACAGTTATCGGGGCTCAGTGGGGCGACGAGGGCAAGGGCAAGCTGGTGGACTGGCTGTCCAATCGCGCCGACGTCGTCGTGCGTTTCCAGGGGGGCCACAACGCCGGCCACACCCTGGTGGTGGGCAATCAGGTCTACAAGCTCTCTCTGCTGCCCTCGGGCGTGGTGCAGGGCAAGCTGTCGGTGATCGGCAATGGCGTGGTGGTGGACCCCTGGCACCTGCTGGAGGAGATCGCCAAGCTCGGCGGCCAGGGTGTCCAGATCACCCCGGACCTGCTGGTCCTGGCCGACAACGCCTCCCTGATCCTGCCCCTGCACCGCGATCTGGACCAGGCCCGGGAGGCCGCGGCCGTCAACAAGATCGGCACCACGGGCCGAGGCATTGGCCCGGCCTATGAAGACAAGGTCGGCCGCCGCGCCATCCGCGTTGGTGACCTGGCCGACCGCGACGCCCTTGAGGCCAAGATCGACCGCCTCCTGGCGCACCATACGCCCCTGCGCCGGGGCCTTGGCCTGCCGGAATATGACGGCGCGGAACTGCTCGCGGCCCTGGAGAAGATCGCCCCGAAGATCCTTCCCTTCGCTCAGCCGGCCTGGCGGTTGCTGGACCAGATCGTGAAGTCGGGTAAGCGGGTGCTGTTCGAGGGCGCCCAGGGCGCGCTCCTCGATGTCGATCACGGCACCTATCCCTATGTCACCTCCTCCAACACCGTCGCCGGCCAGGCCGCCGCGGGATCGGGTCTCGGGCCCAAGGGGCCCGGCTATGTCCTGGGGATCGTGAAGGCCTATACGACCCGGGTCGGGGAAGGGCCGTTCCCCACCGAACTGTTCGACGAGATCGGCCAGCACCTGGGCACGGTTGGCAAGGAGTTCGGCGTCGTCACGGGCCGTCCCCGCCGCTGCGGCTGGTTCGACGCCGTCCTGGTGCGCCAGTCGGTGGCTTTGAACGGCATCGACGGCATCGCGCTCACCAAGCTCGACATCCTCGACGGCCTGCCGACCTTGAAGATCTGTGTCGGCTACAGGCTGGGCGACAAGACCTTCGATTACCTGCCGGCTGGTCTGAAGGCCCAGTCGGCCCTGGAGCCGATCTACGAGGAGATGGAGGGCTGGACCCAGAGCACTGCCGGGGCCACCTCCTGGAAGGATCTCCCCGCCAACGCGGTGAAGTATGTGCGCCGGGTCGAGGAGCTGATTGGAGCCCCGGCCGCCATGGTCTCCACCAGCCCGCAGCGGGACGACACCATCATGGTGCGCGACCCTTTCCAGGATTGAGGAGAGCCAAGGCTCGCCGCGGCGGATCGTCGCGGCGAGCTACACTTGCCGTCAAGGCGATCTTTACGGACGGGCCCCATATTGGGCGGAGCGTTCCCAGGAGCCCCCGCACCCCGTGTTCAACGAAGAAGGCAAGCTCATTCAGCGCATGGTCCCCATGCTGCAGAGGGTGCTGATCGTTGATCCGGCGCCGGCCAGCGCGCGCCTGCTGGCTGACCTCATGCGCAATATCTCGGCCGGCCAGCTCTGGAACGCCCCGAATAACCGCAAGGGTCTGGAGGCTGCGGAGCTGGTCAATCCGCAGCTGATCTTCGTGGAGCTCTCCGGCGACAAGGTCGATGGCGTCGATTTCGCCCGCCGTGTCCGGCACAGCGAATTCAACTGCCGCCAGGCGCCCATCATCATGGTGACCGCCACCGCCACCGCAGCCGCCATCCTGGGGGCCCGCGACGCCGGGGTGCACGAATTCCTCCGCAAGCCTTACACCGCCAAGGACCTGCTGCGCCGCCTGGAGGCTGTGACCCTGCGGCCGCGAGACTGGGTGGAGGCGGTCGACTATATCGGTCCCGACCGGCGGCGGTTTAATTCCGGCGACTATACCGGCAAGCTCAAGCGCCGCTCCGACATCAAGACCACCCCGGACGCCGCGCGGATCACCCAGGCGCTGAAGATCCTGAAGTCCGCGGTCTCCGCCGTGGCCACCGACCCCAAGCAGGCCCTGCGCTCCATGCAGGCTCAAGGGGTGGATCTGCAGAAGGCCGCGGTGGCGGTGGGCGACCTGAAGCTCGTCACCACCGTGGCCGACTTCCAGCGCTACCTGGCCGGCGCTGCCGACCGTGGCGTGCTGATCCCGGAAGAGGTGGTCCGCAACGCCGCCCCCCTGCTGGCCCTGCTGCCGGCCGACGAGCTCAGCCGCAAGCCCTCCGACCGCGCCGTGGTGTCGGTCTAGGCGCAGCAAAAAGCCCTCCCCGTTTCCGGGAAGGGCTTGCTTGGTTCAGTCGGGCCGGATCAGGCGTTGACCAGGTTCCGTTCCTCGGCGGCGGTTCGCATCGACTTCTGCAGCTTCTCGAAGGCGCGGACCTCGATCTGCCGCACGCGCTCGCGGCTGACGCCGTACTCGGCGGCCAGTTCCTCCAGGGTCGACGGATCGTCCTTCAGCCGGCGCTCGGTCAGGATATGGCGCTCGCGGTCGGTGAGCTCGGTCATCGCTTCCTGTAGCAGGCCCATGCGCTGGGTCCGCTCCTGGTTCTCGGCGACCTGGGTCTCCTGGCTGACGGAGGTCTCGTCCTCCAGCCAGTCCTGCCACTCGCTCTCGCCGTCCACGCGCAGGGGCGCGTTCAGCGAGGCGTCGGGGCCCGACAACCGGCGGTTCATCGAGATGACTTCCTCGTTCAGCACCCCCAGCTTGGTGGCGATCTGGGCCACCTGGTCTGGGTGCAGGTCGCCGTCCTGGAAGGCGCTGATCTGGCTCTTGGCCTTGCGCAGGTTGAAGAACAGCTTCTTCTGCGCCGCCGTGGTGCCCATCTTCACGAGGCTCCAGGATCGCAGGATGTACTCCTGGATCGAGGCGCGAATCCACCACATGGCGTAGGTCGCCAGGCGGAAACCCTTGTCGGGCTCGAACTTCTTGACCGCCTGCATCAGGCCGACATTGCCCTCGGAGATCACTTCCCCGATCGGCAGGCCGTAGCCGCGATAGCCCATGGCGATCTTGGCCACCAGGCGCAGGTGGGAGGTCACCATGCGATGGGCGGCCTCCGGGTCTTCATGTTCCTTCCAGCGCTTGGCCAGCATGAATTCCTCATCCTTGGCCAGCATCGGAAACTTCCGGATCTCGGTGAGATACCGGCTTAGGCCGCCATCGGGCGACATCACGGACAGCGCGTTCGTGGCCATGGATAAAATCCCCTATTTCCCGGACATCTGGGTCGCCGCGCTTGGTCTGCGCGCGTCCGTCCGCCCCCTCAACCAACCAGATAGGTATCGGGTTTCAACTGCGGAAGGGCGTTGGGAGGAACGACCTATAAGTCCGACTGCTCAACTCAGGTATTTCTATTCCCGCGCCGTGGCGTCATCAAGGCGCCTGGTCCGCAAGCTTTCTCACAGGGCTGAGAGCAAAGCTTCCAGCTTGGCCATATCCGGCGGCAGGGGGCTCTCGAAGCGCAGGGCCTCGCCGGTCACTGGGTGGACGAAGCCCAGCACCGCGGCGTGCAGGGCCTGGCGGCTCAGACCGGCCTGCGCCATCGCCTCGCGCACGGCAGGCGTGGGCGGTCCCGAGCCATAGACCGGGTCACCCAGGCAGGGACATCCCTTTGAGGCCAGGTGCACGCGGATCTGATGGGTGCGACCGGTCTCGAGCGTACATTCCAGCCGCGCGGCCTGGGGCTTCTTCTGCTGGCCGAACACCGTGCGGGTCGAATAGTGGGTGATGGCCTCGCGGCCACCGGATTTCAGCACCGCCATCTTCTTGCGGTCGGTGGAGGAGCGGCCGATCTGCGTGACGATGGTGGCCTTGGCCGGCGACGGCGCGCCGCGCACCAGGGCCACATAGACCCGGTCGATGTCGTGAGCGGCGAACAGGGCCGAGAGTCCCTTGTGGGCGGCGTCGCTCTTGGCCACCACCACGATGCCGGAGGTCTCCTTGTCGATCCGATGGACGATGCCAGGCCGCGCCACACCGCCGATCCCCGACAGCGAGCTGCCGCAATGGTGGAGCAGGGCGTTGACCAGGGTGCCACTGGGGGTCCCCGGCGCGGGGTGCACCGCCATGCCGGGGGGCTTTTCCACCACGATCAGGTGAGGGTCCTCAAAGAGCACCGTCAGGGGGATGGCTTCGGCTTGCGGTTCCGCGGCCTCCGGCGGCGGGATCAGCAGTTCATAGTCGCCGGCCTGAGCCTTGGCGGAGGTGTCGGTAAGCACCTTTCCCTCCCGGGTCACCATGCCGGCCGCCATCAGCGCCTGGATGCGGGCTCGCGACAGATCCGGCAGGTGCTCGGCCAGGGTCTTGTCCAGCCTTCCGCCTGCGTGTTCGGTGGCCAGGGTCAGGCTGACTGTTTCGCCGGGCGGGGCGTCCTCGTCATCAACGAAACTCATGTTTGGCCGATCCCGCCCCGCGCAGGGGCGGTCGTGGGGCGCTGGGCGGCCAGCCGATCTCCACTGAGCGAAAGCGGCTTGAGCCCAAGGCCCGGTTTTTGCGAAAAGGGCGTGACGGCATGGGCCACAGTCCCACAGGGCCGGGCGACCGCGCAACCGTGAGGTCGCCGGCGACGGTGCGCAGGCCGCCGCGCGCCGGTATTTGCTGGGTCCACACTAGGCGCGCCCTCACATCGAAATGCATCGATGGTTGCATTTCGATGCGTACGCCGCCGTCCGCCGGTGCACCTGAGCGCAGCGCGCGACGGTGGCTAGAAGCCCTCCAACAACGCGGCGGGACTGTCCCGCCCCTTAGGAGGAACCGCCATGAAGAAGACCCTGCTCTCCCTCGCCGCCGTCGCCGCCCTGTCGATGACGCTCGCCGCCCCCGCCCAAGCTGCCACTCAGGCCAACGGATTGACGCTGAATGGCCTCACCCTGAATGGCATCAGCCTCAACGGGATCAAGCTGAACGGCCTTACCCTCAACGGCTTCAAAATCAACGGCCTGACGCTCAACACGGTGAGGTTCAACGGCCTCACCCTGAACGGCCTCACCCTCAACGGGATCAAGTGGAATGGCCAGGCCCCGACCGGCGTCGCGGTCGATGTCTGCGAGCCCACCGCCGCCCACACCTGCACCGCTGGCCTGCGCGCCATCGTGCTGCCGAACGGCGAACGCGTCGCCCTGCGCTAGGGTCGCCCAGCCAGACCGGATCGGGCGGGCCTTCGGGGCCGCCTCTTTCGTTTGAGAAGGATGTTTCGATGATGCGCCTCACCGCCCTGTTCGCCCTCGGTCTGGCCCTGGTCGCGCCCCCGCCCTGGCGGCCCCGACAGGCGGGCTGGCGGTCGAAGGCACATCCTTTGTGGTCACCACCGCCGCCGCTCGGCTGGCCTCGCCTGACCTCGTGGGCGCTGTGTTCGAGATCGACGACGGCAAGGGCGGGCTGACTCAGGTCCGCATCGACGCGGTGACGCCGGCCAAGGAGAACGCAGCGATCCTGCTGCACACCCTCTCCAGCCGAGATCCCAAGTCCGGTGAATGGCTGAGCATGTGCGACCCCGACGCCTTTGGACGCCGCGCCGGCTTCCCCCTGCGAGGCCGCTGGGACGGCTACAGATTCGTGGAGGATCCCAATACCTGGTTCCTGGCCTGCACCGCCGGTTCACAGGGCAAGTGCGTACTCTGGGGCTACGACCCTTGGGGCCAAACGCCGGACGGGCGGCCGCTGGCCGACTACTACCGCACCTGCCAGCAGACCGTGCGGGCCGACTACCTGGGCGATGGAGCGCCCCACACCAAGAACGGCACGGAGATCGACGTCGCCGATATCGCCGGCGTCCAGCGCCACGACACCGTGGGCGACCCGGACTACATCTTCGAGGCGGGCTGGGGCCCCACCGGCGCGGTCTGCGTGGCCGCCACTCGCTGGTCGGACCTGCTGACCGAAGAGGCCCTGCTCAAGGCCTCTCCGAACCTCGGCGGGACCTGCGACGAGGCCGCCGCCCGGGCCAGAGGCGCCCTGATCTTCACCCGGGTCAAGCGGCGCTAGAGGCCGCTCTTCTCGCTCGAGTCTTCCTCATGGTGGGTGATCGACCCCTCGGTGAAGAGGAACTCCTTGAGCTGCTCGGCGAACTGATCGTCGTTGCGTCGGATCCACTCGAGCGCCATGGCGGCGTGCTCGATCTCCTCGTGCGCATTGTGCAGCAGGATGGCCTTCAGCTCGGGGTCATCGCAGTCGTCGGCGCGCTGCCGGTACCAGTCCACCGCCTCCAGCTCCTCAATGAGCGAGGAGATGGCGTAGTGCATGTTCAGGGTCTTCTTGGACAGCTTCTCGCGCGGGACGTGAAGGCCTTCGCTGGACATCTCATGCTCCTGTCGTAACTCCCTGCTCTATGGCATGCGGAATCGAGATCACGCGAGCAGGGAAACACCATGACCATCAATAGGCGTTCGGCCCTGGCGTTCCTTGGCGCGGGCCTGGCCACACCGGCTTTCGCGCAGGCGCCGTCGCGCTACGCAGGTGCTATCGCCTTCAAGCACGGCGTCGCCTCGGGCGATCCCCTGGCCGACCGGGTGATCCTCTGGACCCGCATCACCCCGGCGCAGGCCACCACCGGCGAAATCGCCTACCGCTGGCGGATCACCCCGACCGGCAAGCCGAGCTTCTTCCGGCGGGTGAAGACCCTGACCGGCGAGGGCGTCACCAGCGCCGCCCGCGACTTCACGGTGAAGGTCGATGTCGGCGGCCTGAAGCCAGGCGTGCAGTACAGCTATGAGTTCGAGGCCAACGGGGTGGTCTCGCCGCCCGGTTGGACCCGCACCCTTCCGGTGGGCAAGACCGCCGATGTGGTGCTGGCCGTCGCCTCCTGTTCGCTGTTCCCGAACGGCTATTTCCACGCCTACAGCGCCATCTCCGCCCTGGCCCGCGTCGACGCCGTGATCCACCTGGGAGACTACATCTACGAGTACGGCGGCCCGGGCTCGTACGGCATGGACAGCAAGGTCGCCTGGCAGCGGCCCCATGAGCCCAACCATGAGATCGTCAGCCTCGCCGACTACCGGACCCGGCATGCCCAGTACAAGTCCGACCGCCAGCTGCAGGCCGCCCATGCCCGGGCCGCCTGGATCGTGGTGTGGGACGACCACGAGACCGCCAACGACAGCTTCGCCACCGGCGCCCAGAACCACACCCCGATCGATGAGGGCCCCTGGAACGAGCGCAAGGCGACCGCCATCAAGGCCTATTATGAGTGGATGCCGATCCGCGAGCCGGCGGACGGCGGCTTCTCCATCAACCGGACCTTCCATTTCGGCGACCTGGCCAGCCTGGTGATGCTGGAGACGCGGCTGACCGCCCGGGACCGCCAGCTCAGCTATGACCGGGACCTCAACGGACTGGACGGCAAGCCCGACCTTCCGGGCTTCCGCAAGAAGCTGGCCGACCCCTATCGTCGGATGATGGGCGAGCAGCAGGAAGCTTGGCTCGCGTCGGAGCTGAAAGCCTCGGTGGCCGCGGGGCGCACCTGGCAGGTGCTCGGCAATGAGGTGCTGATGGCCCGCATCGGCATCCCCAGCGCCCGCAAGGAGATGGGGGAGGCGGCCTATGCCAAGGCCCTCGCCGCGTCCTCGGACTCCGCTCGCAAGCGGATCGCCCGGCTCGGGGACTTCGCGAAGATGGACCTGCCCTACGGTCTGGACATGTGGGACGGCTATCCCGTGGATCGTGAGCGGGTCTATGCCGCAGTGAAGGCCGCTCAGGCCCGGGCCATCGTGCTCGCGGGCGACAGCCACGCCTTCTGGGTCAATGAACTTTTCGACGACGCCGGAGCCCGGGCAGGGGTTGAGTTCGGAACCACTGGGATCACCAGCCCGGGGGGCGGCGACAGCCTGCCCACGTTCCCGATCGGCGAGGTGTTCGCGCAGGCCAACAGGGAAGTGTTGTTCTGTGATCAGAACGCCAAGGGCTTCCTGCTGCTGACCCTCACCCCCAACGAGGCCAAGGCGGACCTCATGGCGGTCTCCAACATCACCGAGCCTACCTATGACACCCGCGTGGTGAAGACCTATCGGGTGACGCCGGAAGCGGGCGGCCTGTCGGCGCCGACCGAGGTCTAGCGGCGCTCCAAAGCGAGGCGCAGGCCGAAGGCCACGAACACCCCGCCGGTGGCCCGGTCAAGCCAGCGCACGACCGCGCCGCGCTTCAGGACCCTGGCGATCGGCTGGGTGGCGGCGATCAGCAGGGAGAGCCACGCCACGCCCAGCAGGACATGGATGGTGGTCAGCAGCAGCATGAACGGGGCGGCCGGAACCCCTGCCGGCAGGAACTGCGGCAGGAAGGAAACGTAGAAGACCCCCATCTTTGGGTTCAGCACGTTGGAGAGGAAGCCGCGCCGCATCCAGGCCGTGTCGCCGCCCTTCATCGCCGGCGCATTGGCGACCTCGAAACTGTGGCGTGGCCGCAGGATAAGCCCGATCCCCAGCCAGACCAGGTAGGCCGCGCCCGCCCATTTCAGGATGTTGAAGGCCAGGGCCGAGGCCTGCAGCACCGCGCCCAGGCCCACGGCCACCAGCCCGCCCCAGACAAAGCAGCCGGCGAGTATCCCGACCATGGCCAGGACAGCACGCCTGGGACCTTCCACCGCGGCGGTCCGCAGGATCAGCGCGGTGTCCAGGCCGGGCGTCAGGGTCAGGAGTCCAGCCGCCACTGTGAAAGCCAGCAGCGCCTGGACGATGGTCACGGCAGACGTTCCTTCAGCTTGCCGTTCTCCACCACCCGGTAGAAGCAGGTGCGGAAGCCCGTGTGGCAGGCGCCGCCGTCGCCCTCCGGCGTCACCTTCAGCAGGATGGCGTCCTGGTCGCAGTCGATGCGGACCTCCTCAACCAGCTGAATCTGGCCGCTGGTGGCGCCCTTGTGCCAGAGCTCATTGCGGGAGCGGCTGAAGTAGTAGACCTCGCCCGTCGCGAGCGTCCGCTCCAGGGCCTCGGCGTTCATATAGCCCAGCATCAGCACCTCGCCGGTCTCCGCATGGGTGGCGATGGCCGGGATCAGGCCGGCGGAATCGAACCGCGGGGCGAGCAGGTCGCCGCGTTCGAGGATTTCCTTGGAGGTCGCGGTGGGGAAGGTGGGCTTGGCCATGGCGGCATATGGCGCCGTTCACAGCCTTCGCGCTAGCCTCGCAGAATGAGTCTCAAGGACTGGATCAAGGGCCGGGTGGCGACGATGGACCTGGTCGCCCGTCCCTGGGCGGCGCGATCGAGGTTCAACGCCTTCGCCTATGAGTTCCTGCTGTTCGGGCTGAAACAGGCCTGGGCGTGCCTCTATGGCGGGGCGATGGTGGCCCTGCTGATCGCCAGCCATTTCTGGTGGCCGGCCGATGCGGCCCTGGCCCGCTACGACTTCCTGCTGATCGCCGCGCTCACCCTCCAGGTCCTGTTGCTGGCCACCAGGCTGGAGCGATGGGACGAAGCCCTGGTGATCGCGGTCTTCCACGTGGTTGGCACGGTGATGGAGATCTTCAAGACCAGCCACGGCTCCTGGATCTATCCGGAGGCCTCGGTCCTGAGGATCGGCGAGGTGCCGCTGTTCTCGGGCTTCATGTACGCCGCCATCGGCAGCTATATCGCCCGCGCCTGGCGGCTGTTCGAGATCCGGTTCAGCAACTACCCGCCGCTTTGGGGGCCCTGGCTGCTGGCGGTGCTGAGCTACATCAATTTCTTCAGCCACCACTACATCGTCGACATCCGCTGGGGCCTGTTTCTCCTGTCGGTGTTGCTGTTCGGCCGGGCCAGCTTCCAGTTCACGCCGGACCGCAAGGCCCGGACCATGCCCATGCTGCTGGGCTTCCTGCTGGTGGCGGTGTTCATCTGGTTCGCCGAGAACATCGGCACCTTCACCGCGACCTGGACCTATCCGCAACAGGCCGCGGAATGGCGCCCCGTCAGCCTGGCGAAGCTGGGGTCGTGGTATCTACTGATGACGCTGAGTTTCGTGCTGGTGAGCCTGGTCCACCGGCCGGAACCGGTGGACCCGAATGCTCGCGAGACCTAGCGGTTGACGAAGTCCAGGAACCGCTGACGCAGGGTGGGGTCGGTCTTGAAGACGCCCGTGAACTGGGTGGTGATGGTGGTGACGTGCCGATGGTGCACGCCCCGGGTGGTCATGCACTGGTGGGCGGCGTCGATCAGGACGGCGACGCCGGCCGGCCGAAGGCTGTCGGTGATGGCGTCGGCGATCTGCTGGGTCATGGTCTCCTGGGTCTGGAGACGGCGGGCGAAGATCTCGACGACCTTGGCCAGCTTTGAAATGCCCACCACCCGGTTGGTGGGCATGTAGGCGACGTAGGCCTTCCCCAGGAACGGCGCCATGTGGTGCTCGCAGTGGCTCTCCACCTCGATCTCGCGCAGCATGACGATGTCGTCATAGCCCTGCACGTCTTCGAAGGTGCGCGAGAGTTCCTTGGCGGGATCGAGGCTGTAGCCTTCGAACCATTCGCCGTAGGCGTCCACCACCCGCTTTGGGGTGTCGATCACGCCTTCGCGCCTGGGGTCGTCGCCGGCCCAGGCGATGAGGGTGCGGACAGCCTCCATCGCCTCTTCGCGCGTCGGGCGCTTCACGGCTTCAAGATCAACGCCGGACGTTCCGACGAGGGTTCGGTCGCGAGTACCAGCGTCCATGTGAGATCGGTTCTTTCCAGGGCTGAGTTGCGCCGGGACGAAGGTCCCGGAAAGACGCGTGGCCACCCTTATACGTAAGGCGAAGCTTTCCGGTTGCGAGACCGTGGCTTCCCTGACGCCCCATCTGTATATGGGGCGCAAGCCTTTCCCGGCAACTGTTACGCAGCGTCAGACCCTATGACTTTGAATCTCTACGACACCATGGCCCGCGCCAAGCGGCCCTTCGCCCCCCGCGATCCGAAGCGGGTGACGATGTATGTCTGCGGTCCGACGGTCTATAATTACGCCCATATCGGCAACGCCCGGCCCGTCGTGGCCTTCGACGTCCTGTTCCGTCTGCTGCGCCATACCTATGGCGCGGACGCGGTGATCTACGCCGCCAACGTCACCGACGTGGACGACAAGATCAACAAGAAGGCCGCTGAAGAAGGCGTCGACATCTCGGTCATCACCGACCGCTATCTCGATATCTACAACGCCGACATGTCGGTGCTGGGCGCCCTTCGTCCCACCCACCAGCCCCGCGCCACCCAGACCATGGACGCCATCATCGCCATGATCGGCCGGCTGGTCCGCAACAACGCCGCCTACGCCGCCGAGGGCCACGTCCTCTTCAACACCCAGGCCTATTCTGACTACGGCAAGCTGTCGGGTCACCCCATGGAGGACATGATCGCCGGCGCCCGCGTCGACGTGGCCCCCTACAAGCAGCACCCCGCGGACTTCGTGCTGTGGAAGCCGTCGAAGGACAACGAGCCGGTCTGGGAAAGCCCCTGGGGTCCGGGCCGGCCCGGCTGGCACATCGAGTGCTCGGCCATGATCGAGCAGGCCCTGGGCCTGCCCATCGACATCCACGGGGGTGGTATCGACCTGCTGTTCCCACACCATGAGAACGAGATGGCCCAGGGCCTGTGCGCTGGCCACGAGCATGGCCAGGGCGCGGAGGCCGAATACGCTCGTTATTGGATGCACAACGGCTTCCTGAACATGGGCGCCGAGAAGATGTCCAAGAGCGTCGGCAATGTCGCTCTCGTTCACCAGCTGATCCAACAGGCGCCGGGGGAGGCCCTGCGCTGGGCGCTTCTGGTGGGCCAGTACCGCGCGCCATTGGACTGGACCGAGGAGCTGATCGAGCAGTCCAAGAAGGCCCTCGACCGCCTCTACGGCGCCCTGCGCCGCTCCAGCGAGGTGAAGGCGGAGGCCACCGGGCCGTCCGTCGCCTTCCTGGAAGCCCTGGAGGACGACCTCAACACGCCCGCCGCCATGGCTGAGCTGTTCGCCATGGCCACGGCCCTGGAGACCGCTCGCGGCGACGACCGCGCCTACGCCAAGGGCGAGCTGCTGGCCTCGGCGAACCTGATGGGCTTCCTGTTCGCCGATCCGGAGTACTGGTTCCAGGCCGGGGTCTCCGACGAGTTGCGCGACAAGGTGGACGGCCTGATCGCGGACCGTGTGGCGGCGCGGGCCGCCAAGGACTGGGCCGCCGCCGACCGCATCCGCGGCGAGCTCACCGCGTTGAACATCGAGGTCATGGACAATCCGACCGGCGCGACCTGGCGGATCAAGGAACAGAGCTGATGCCGGCGATCAATGCCCCCAAGGTCTTCACCCCCGGCGCGGGCCTGACCTTCAAGAAGTCCGGCGGCGGTGGCGGACCAGGTGGTGAGAAGATCGAGCACCGCATCGGGGTCCAGGCCCCGGCGCGGGTGATCTGGGAGGTGCTGGCCGACCTGGACGCCTGGTCGGAATGGAACCCGCTCTACACCCAGGCCGTGGGCAGGATCGCTATCGGCGACACCCTGACCCTGACCCTGAACCTGCCCGGCGAGTCGCCCGAGACCATCCGGCCGGTGATCACCGACTGGACCCCGGCCAATCTGCTGCACTGGAAACTGAGCCTGGCCGGCGGCCTGGTGCGCAGTGTCCGCTATCTTGAGATCGACGAGCTGGCTGAGGCGAGCTGCATCTTCGCCAATGGTGAGATCATGGGCGGCCTGCTGGGCCGCTACGTCGCCAAGCGGATGGGCCGCAAGATGTACCGCGGCTTCGCGGCCATGGGGGAGGCGCTGAAGGTTCGCGCCGAGGCCCAATGGCGGGCGGAGAGTGGAAACCCCACATCGGCCTCATGATCGACGAGCTCTATTCCACCAAGCTGCTGAAGCTAGCGGCGAACCTGCCGCACAGTGGTCGCCTGCCCGCGCCGCAGGGGTCGTCGGAAAAGGTGTCCAAGCTGTGCGGCAGCCGGGTGACCATCGACGTGATCATGGACGGCGACCGCGTCGGCCAGTTCGCCCAGGACGTGAAGGCCTGCGCGCTTGGCCAGGCGTCCGCGGCCGTGCTCGGCGCCCACGTGCTGGGGGCGACGCTCGCGGAGATCGAGATGGCCCGCGATCAGTTCCGTGCTATGTTGAAGGACGGCGCAGCTGCGCCTGTTGGACGTTTTTCGGACCTAGAGATGCTCGCGCCCGTGAAGGATTACCCGGCCCGCCACACCTCGACGCTACTGGCGTTCGAGGCCGCGACCGATGCTGTCCGGCAGGCGAGCATCCGAACTAGCCGCGCCGGCATAGCTTGATCGCCACCAACCGTCGGCGTAATCGCTGCGGTTGATTTGCAAGGCGTCTGCGTCCCGGCATGACCTTTTATGAAACCTGCGTCAGAGGTGGGCTCCGCGCTTACAAGCTGACGCTTTCGCCCTGGATCGGGCGCCAATGCCGGTTTCTTCCGACTTGTTCGGAATATGCGGCGGAGGCCCTGATCGGGCACGGCCCCTGGCGCGGCTCCTGGCTCGCGGTCCGGCGGCTGTGCCGCTGTCATCCTCTGGGCGGTTCGGGCTATGACCCGCCGCCCCCGCCGCGCGGGAAGCCCAAGGGCTCCGCCCGGAAATGGACGTGTGAAACATGATCGACCTGATTTTCCCCGACGGCTCCCAGCGCCAGTACGAAGACGGCGCCACGGGCCGGTCCGTCGCCGCCTCCATCGCCAAGTCCCTGGAAAAGCGCGCCGTCCTCATCAAGCTGGACGGCGAGCTCTATGACCTGGATCGCCCCCTGCCTTCAGGCGGGGTGTTCGAGATCCTGACGCGGGACGCGCCCGAGGCCCTCGACACCATCCGCCATGACGCCAGCCACGTGATGGCCGAAGCGGTGCAGGAGCTGTTTCCCGGCACCCAGGTGACCATTGGCCCGGCCATCGAGGATGGCTTCTATTACGACTTCGCCCGGGCCACGCCCTTCAGCCTGGACGACCTGGCCAAGATCGAACAGCGCATGAAGGAGATCGTCGATCGCGACGAGCCGATCACGCGCGAGGTCTGGAACCGCGAGGAGGCCATCGCCCACTTCACGGAGATCGGCGAGGCCTACAAGGCCGAGATCATCTCCGACCTCCCCGGGACCGACGAGATCACCGTCTACCGTCAGGGCCAGTGGAAGGACCTGTGCCGGGGGCCGCACCTGCCCTCCACCAAGCATGTGGGCAAGGCCTTCAAGCTGACGAAGCTGGCCGGCGCCTACTGGCGCGGGGACCACCGCAACGCCCAGCTGCAGCGCATCTACGGCACGGCGTGGGCCAGCGAGGCCGACCTCGAAGCCTATCTGACGCGCATCGAGGAAGCCGAGAAGCGCGACCACCGCAAGATCGGCCGGGCCATGGACCTCTTCCACCTGCAGGAAGAGGCCAAGGGCATGATCTTCTGGCACCCCAAGGGCTGGACCCTGTTCCGCACGGTTCAAGACTATATCCGTCGCCGTCTGGACGCGGGCGGCTACCAGGAGGTCAAGACGCCCCAGATCATGGACCGCGGCCTTTGGGACCGTTCCGGGCACTGGGAAAAATTCGGCGCCAACATGTTCGTCTGCGAAACGACGGAAGGCGAAGAGCTGGCCGTTAAACCGATGAACTGTCCGGGACACATCCAGATCTTCAACGTGGGGCAAAAGAGTTATCGGGACCTGCCGCTGCGGCTCGCCGAGTTCGGGGCCTGCCATCGCTATGAGCCGTCGGGCGCCCTGCACGGGATCATGCGCCTGCGCGCCTTCACCCAGGACGACGCCCACATCTTCTGCCGCGAGGATCAGATCGAGGAGGAGACGACCAGGTTCGTGCGCCTGCTCAACTCGGTCTATTCCGACTTCGGCGTGCACCTGGACAGCGTCAAGCTGGCCCTGCGCCCCGATCTGCGGGCCGGCACCGATGAGGTCTGGGACATCGCCGAGGACAAGCTCGAACGGGCCGCCCGCCAGGCGGTGAACGTTGGGATCGAGCGGATGCCGGGCGAGGGCGCCTTCTATGGTCCCAAGCTCGAGTTCCACCTGCGCGACGCCATCGGCCGGACGTGGCAGTGCGGCACCCTGCAGCTCGACTTCGTCCTGCCCGAGCGACTGGACGCCGAGTATACCGCCGAGGACGGCTCCAAGCAGCGGCCAGTGGTCCTGCACCGGGCGGTGTTCGGGGCCGTGGAACGCTTCCTGGGTATCCTGATCGAGAATCACGCCGGGGCTTTCCCGCTCTGGCTGGCCCCCACGCAGGTGGTGGTCGCCACAATTACGTCCGATGCCGATGACTATGCCTTGGCCGTCGCTCAAGAATTGCGCGCGGCGGGCCTGCGGGTCGAGACCGATCTTCGCAACGAGAAGATCAACTACAAGATTCGTGAGCACAGTCTCGCCAAGGCCCCGGTGATCGCCGTGGTCGGGCGGCGGGAAGCCGAGGAGGGCAAGGTGGCGTTGCGGCGGTTTGGATCGGATGGGCAGGAAATCCTTTCGCTCGCCCAAGCCGCGAAGACCCTTGCCTTGGAGGCCTTAGCGCCCGATGTTGCCCGTTCCACCACGGCGGCGGCTTCGGCTTCGCCCCGTGAACCGGTCGGGGCCAGGGAGGCTGGATGAACGGCATCGCCGCACCGATCGTCGCCTTCGAACCCGCGCCAACGCCTGATTTCGTAAGGGCGCGCCGCAAGGTGTCGGTGGTCATGGTCGTGTACATGACCGGTGCGGCCCTCGAGGAAAGTGTCGCCTGCGTGCTGGCCGATCCCGCGGTCGATGAGTTCGTCATCGTCGACAACGGTTCGACCCGCGTGGAGGCGGCGCGCCTCAGCGACCTCGCCGAGCGGGACCGCCGCGTGGTTCTGATCAGCGGCCAGGGCAATGTGGGCTTCGCGCGCGGCGCAAACCTGGGGGCCCGGGCCGCCAGCGGCGAGGTGATCGTCTTCCTCAATCCCGACGCCTTCCTGCAGCCGGGCTGCGTCACCGAACTGGTGCGCGCCATCGAGGGTCGTCCGGTCCCCTGCATCGTCGGCGGCCGAGTGCTGAACACCGATCGCACGGAGCAGCGCGGCGCCCGCCGGGGTGACATCACCCCGATCAGCGCCCTGATGAGCCTTAGCCACCTCTCCAAGCGCGTTCCGGCCTGGAGCCGGTACGAAGTGCACTGGGAAAACGAAGCGGCCCCCGACTCGGTGGCCGCCATCCCCACAATCTCCGGCGCGTGCTTCGCCATGCGCCGCGAGGACTTCGACGCCGTCCAGGGCTTCGACGAGGGCTATTTCCTGCACGTCGAGGACGTGGACCTGTGCTGGCGCGTGCGCCGCGCCGGCGGCATCGTGCTGTTCCAACCGAAGGCCGAGGTGGTCCACCTGGGCCACACCAGCCACGCCAGCCCGATCAAGGTGGAATTCCACAAGGGTGTCGGCCTGGCGCGCTACTTCCGCAAGCGGGCGGAGAACATCTCCGAGACCCTGCTGGCCTGGATGCTCTCCCCGATCATCGTCTGCACCGCTGTCGCGCGTCCCGTCATGTGGCGCGTCCGGGGTCGCGCCACTTAGGGCTCCTCAGGCGGGGAACAGCCCCGCCCGCGCCACCGACGAGGTCGGCGGTTTTCCCAGCAGATCCGACACCCATCTGGCCGTGCTGATGAGGCCCGGCAGGTCGTAGCCGGTGGAAAACCCCGCCCGCTCCAGCATGTAGACCAGGTCCTCGGTGCCGATATTCCCGGTCGCCTCCGGGGCGAAGGGACAGCCCCCCAGACCGCCGCAACTGGCGTCCAGGATATCGACGCCCGCCTCGACGCCGGCATAGGCGTTGGCAAGGCCCGTATTGCGGGTGTCGTGGAAGTGCAGGCGCAGCTTCTTGCCTCTGATCACGGCCTTCACGGCCTCGACCCGGGCCCGCACGGTCCAGGGGTCGGCCACGCCGATGGTGTCGGCCAGGGCGATCTCGGCGATGTTCAGGTTCGCGGCCTCGCGGGCCAGCGCCACCACCTGGTCCTGGCTGACCTCCCCGTCGAAGGGGCAACCGAAGGCGACGGAGAAGGTGACGCTGATCGGCGGCCCGCCCTCGGCCTCCCGGCGCGCGGCGATGGCGGCAAGGGCCGCCATCTGCTCTGCGGCGCTTGCGCCCTGGTTGCGGATACCGAAGCCGTCGGTGGCGCAGACCACCACATTGGCCTCGTCGCAATTGGCGGCCACCGCCCGCTCCCAGCCCTTCATGTTCAGCACCAGGCCGATGCGGGACCGTCCGGCGGTGGTGGGCAGGCCCTCCATCACCTCCTCGGCGCCGGCCATCTGGGGCACGCGCTTTGGATTGACGAAGGACACGGTCTCCATCCGCCTGGCGCCGGCGGCCTCCAGCCGGGCGATGAAGGCCAGCTTCTGGTCGACATCCAGCAGGGCCTTCTCGTTCTGCAGGCCGTCGCGCGGGCCGACCTCGACGATCTCGATGAAGCGGCTCATGGCGCGGCCTCCGGGGGCGTGGGCGGCGGGGCGTAGATGCGCAGGGTGGTCTCGTCGCCGTTGGAATAGTCCAGGCCGCTGACTTCGCCGATCTGGCGCGGTTTCAGCCCGCGCGCCTTGATGGCTGCGTCGAAGGCCTTCTGCTCGCGGCTCTCCACCACGGCGGGGCGGTTGTCGGCCAGGGCCTCGGCGGCCTGGTCGGGGCCGCCCAGGTCGGTGGGGGTGCCCAGGGCGAAGACCAGGCTGGGCTCGGCATAGCCGGCCACCGCGACCGGCGCGGGCGCGATCCCCTGGCGGGGCAGCAGGCGGGCCGCAGCCAGGGCATGCTCGGTGCGTTGCGAGATCCACAGCGGCTCCAGCCGGGGCGCGAAGGCGGCCGCCAGGGCGGTGTGGCCCAGGATGCCCAGGCCGCAGGCGGTGACCAGGGCGGTGGCCGCCTGGCCGCGCATCAGCAGGTAGGCGCCGGCCAGCCCCGCCGCCGCCAGCAGGGCGCCGGTGACCAGGGCCGCGGGGAGGTCGGAGGCGTCGCCGTACTCGGCCATCAGATAGCCCACGCCGACCGCCAGGAGCAGGCCCACCAGGGCCGACAGGCCGGCGCCGGCCCAGCGCACGCGGCCGCCCAGGGTCTCGCGCAAGGCGGCCGCAGCCAGCCAGGCCAGGGCGCCATAGGTGGGCAAGGTGTAGTGGACCAGCTTGGTGGGGGTCAGCTCGAAGACCAGGAAGGCCGGAACCAGCCAGGCCAGTGCGAATCGCACCCCCGGCTCGGCGCGGTTGCGCCAGCCGAACACCAGGGCCGCGGGCAGCAGCAGGGCGGCCGGGAAGAACAGCAGCGGGGTCGCCAGGGTGTGATAGCCGGGGGGCGCGCCGTGGCTCTCCTGGCCGCCCGCCAGCTTGGGCGCCAGATCGCCCACCACCGCAGCGCTCCAGAATCCGCCGTCGGTGGCGACCGTCACCGCCCAGGCCCACGGTCCGATGACCGCGGCGAACAGGATCAAGCCCCAGCTCCAGCCCAGGCGCTTCAGCCAGGGCGCCTTACGGTCCCAGATCCAGAGGGTCGCGGCGGTGAGGGCCACCACCATCAGTCCGACCGGGCCCTTCACCAGCACGGCCACCGAGAGGCCCAGCCAGAACAGCAGCCGCGTCAGCCGTCCGGCCGGCGCGCCGTTGAGGCTGCCGGCATAGATCCGCCCCAGGGCGGCCAAGGCCAGGGTGGTGGTTCCCGCCAGCACCGCGTCTGTCTTGGCGATGAAGGCTTCGGAGGACAACAGCAGGGTTGAGGCGAAGAGGCCCCCCGCCAGCAGGCCGGTGGGCCCGCCGAAGAACACCGCGGCGCCCCAGGCGCAGGCCGCGGCCGCCAGCATCGCTCCGAGGAGCGAGGGAATCCGGTAGGCCCAGATGTCCCGCGCCTCGGATTGAGACAGCAGGGCCACCGATCCAGCCTGCATCCAGTAGATTCCCACAGGCTTCTTGAACCGGGGCTCATCCTGGAAGCGGATGACCACGAAGTCGCCGGTCTCCAGCATCTGGGCTGTCGCCTGGGCGAAGCGTGATTCGTCGCGATCCAGCGGCGGCACGGCGAAGACGCCGGGCAGGCCTGCCAGGAAGGCGATCAGGGCGGCCAGGGCCGGCCCACGCCAACCCCGGCTCCAACGTTCGATGAAGCCGTCCAGAGTCATGAGCGCTTGAATAGCACGATCCTTCCAGGCGCCGACTTTTCCGGTAAGGAGAGGACATGGCCATATCCGCAGCCTCAGCGCCCGACATCTCCGTGGTGGTTCCCGTCTTTGACGAGGAGGGGGCCGCGCCCGGCCTGGCGCGGGAGATCGCGGCGGCCTTCGCAGGCCGGAACTACGAGATGGTCTTTGTCGATGACCGCTCCCGGGACGGCACGGTGGCCGCGCTCACGGCCCTGAAGACCGAGCTGCCCCAACTCCGCGTCCTCAGCCACCGCTCTAATTCCGGTCAGAGCCGCGCCATCCGCACCGGCGTCCTGGCGGCGCGCGGGGCCATCATCGTCACCCTGGACGGCGATGGGCAGAATGATCCCGCCGACGGGCCCAAGCTGGTGGACGCCCTGCTCGCCGGTCCGGCCGACCTCGCCCTGGTGGGCGGCGAACGGGTCAAGCGCCAGGACAGCCAGGCCAAGAAGATCGCCTCGAAGTTCGGCAACGGCGTCCGCAAGCGTCTGCTGAAGGACACCGCCAACGACACCGGTTGCGGGCTGAAGGCCTTTCGCCGCGAAGCCTTCCTGCGGCTGCCCTATTTCGATCACATCCACCGCTACATCCCGGCCCTGATGATCCGCGAGGGTTACCAGGTGGATTTCCGGCCGGTGAACCACCGCCACCGCCAGACCGGCGCGTCGAAATACACCAACGTCGGCCGGTTGATGGCCTCGGTCTCCGACCTGTTGGGGGTGATGTGGCTGCAGACCCGGTCGCGCAATCCGGGCGGGGCCGACGAGGTCTAGCCACCCCAGCCAGGTGAACCATCTTTGCGGTCGCCGCCAAGTCGGCTAACCCTGGTGTATCGCCGGGGGGCCGGCCAAGGGGGTTTCCGCGATGTTCGCCGCGTTTCCGCTGCTGCTGCTGCCGGTGCTGGTCTACAATCTGATTGCGCTCACCTTGACCGGAGGGTTCTCGGCCTTCGACGCCTCGACGCGGATGAACGAGGAACTCTTCGTCATCCAGATGACCTCGCGGGCCGCCTGGCCGGTGAGTCTGGGCGACCTCTTGCTGGCCGCGGCCCTGGTGGTGCTGTTCATCGAGCTGCTGAAATCGACCACCAGCCGGCGGATCGCCATCGTCAATCACTCGCTGTCGATGATCCTGTTCATCGTCTGTCTCGTGGAATTCCTGCTGGCGCCGGCCTTTGCGACCTCCACCTTCTTCCTGTTGACGATCATGGTGCTGCTGGACGTGCTCGCCGGCTTCATCGTCACCATCGTCTCGGCACGCCGGGACGTGGACTTCAACCCCGACGCCATCTGATCAGACCTAGGTGAGGGCCGTGAAGATCAGGGCCACCACGGCGACGTCGAACATGCGGATAATTGCGAACATGGGGCGCCCCGTTGGGATGGTTACCCAATCGTTCAAGCAAGACCGGCGCCAGAGCCGGGGGGGCTGATGGCCCTCTTCTTCGACGCGGCCTGGTTCGACGCGCAGCTGGCCGAACGCGGCCTCTCAAGGCGCGTGATGGCCGTCGCCGCGGGGATGAGCGAGGCCGATCTCACCCTGGTGTTCAAGGATCAGCGGGAGCTGTCGGCGGGCGAGGTGGCGGCCTTCGCCGAACTGCTGGGCCTCGCTGCGGCTGAGATCGCCCGGCAGGCGGGGGTGTCCACGCCGGTCCCCGGCGGCGGGCCAGAGGCGCGGATCACGGCGCTGGAACGGCGGGTGGCGGCGCTCGAAGCCGAGTTGGCCCGGCTTAGACGCTAGATTTCGGTCTTGCCGATGGAGCCCTTGCGGGTGCGGCGGTCAGCCTTGCCGGACCATTCGGTGGCCCCATAGACATTTCTTGCCGCGCCGAGCGTCTCGGGTCCGCCCCGCAGACCGCGGCGTTGGCCGTCCTGGCCCATGAGTTGGGCGCTGAACACGCTGGCGCCCTCGGCCGAGCGGTCGGGAATCGGACGCACCGGCTCGCCCGCGACGATCGCCGGGACGCTGCGGTCCTCGTTGTCGTGGATATCCTCGGAGTCTTCCGTCCGCGCCCGTTGGGCCCGGCGGGCCTGGGCGGCTCTGCGAATGGGGTCGATCGGCGAGGTCATGACGACCTGATCCTGACCCCGCCTTCGTTAAAAAACTGGAGCGTCAGGTTTTCGAGATCAGTTTCTCGATCTGGGCCTGCATCTCCTCCATGCGCCGCTTCATCTCGTCCAGGGCCGCGTCGGCCGCCGGAGCGGGGGCGGGTTCGGGCGGCCGCTGGGCCGCCGTGGGTTCGTCGGTGCGGGTGTAGGCGAAGGGCGAGAACATCTTCATCGCCCGGTCGAACAGGGCCAGGTTCTGGCGGATCTGGTCGTCATAGACCCCGATGCCGGCGCCTTGGCCGAGGGTCGAGAACTGGGTGCGCATCCGCTCCTGCTGCTCGGCGAAGGTCGAGAGCGACAGTTCCAGATAGGACGGCAGGAAGGCCTGCATGGAGTTGCCGTAGAAGCCGATCAGCTGGCGCAGAAACTGGATGGGCAGCAGATTCTGCCCCTCGCGCCCTTCCTCTTCCACGATAATCTGGGTGAGCACCGAGCGGGTGATGTCCTCGTTGGACTTGGCGTCATAGACCACGAAGTGGACGCCCTGCTTTACCATGTCGGCCAGGTGCTCGAGCGTCACATAGGAGCTCGACGCGGTGTTGTAGAGCCGCCGGTTGGCGTACTTCTTGATGACCACGCGGTCTTCGTTGGACTTGCCGCTGTTACCCTGAGCGTCCGCCATCCCAAATCCTTCTTTGAACCCGCCCCCCGCGGCGCGCCCCTATCTTGCGGCGCAGTATCGCGGATGCGAGCGCGTTCGCAAAGCGCGCTGCGGTGGAACGCGAACGATTTCACCCCCTTGCTCATTCGGGAGCGGTTCTCGATAGATAGAGCTTCAAGCGCTTGAAGGAGCCCGCCATGTCCGACGTCGTCATCGTCTCGGCCGCCCGCACCCCGGTCGGATCGTTTAATGGGGCGCTCGCCGCTCTTCCGGCGCATGAACTGGGCAAGATCGCCATCCAGGCCGCCATCGAGCGCGCCGGCATCACCGCCGCCGATGTCGAGGAGGTGATCATGGGCCAGGTGCTGCAGGCCGGCGCCGGCCAGGGCCCCGCCCGCCAGGCCTCCATCAACGCCGGCATCCCGCAGGAAAGCCCCGCCTGGAGCCTCAACCAGCTCTGCGGCTCGGGCCTGCGCGCCGTCGCTCTGGGCGCCCAGCAGATCGCCGACGGCTCAGCCGGCATCGTCATCGCCGGCGGCCAGGAGAGCATGAGCCAGTCGCCGCACGCCTCGCAGCTGCGCACCGGCACGAAGATGGGGGACACCACCTTCGTCGACACCATGATCAAGGATGGTTTGCTGGACGCCTTCCACGGCTACCACATGGGCCAGACGGCCGAGAACATCGCCTCGCGCTGGCAGATCACCCGGGCCGAGCAGGATGAGTTCGCCGTCGCCAGCCAGAACAAGGCCGAGGCCGCCCAGAAGGCCGGCCGGTTCGCTGGCGAGATCGCGCCGGTCACCATCAAGGGCCGCAAGGGCGACACCATCGTCGACCAGGACGAATACATCCGCCACGGCGCCACCCTCGACAGCGTCTCGGGCCTGCGTCCGGCCTTCAACAAGGAAGGTTCGGTCACCGCGGCCAACGCCTCGGGCCTCAATGACGGCGCCGCGGCCCTGGTGCTGATGAGCGCCGAGGAAGCCAAGAAGCGCGGCCTGAAGCCCCTGGCCCGAATCGCCTCCTGGGCGTCGGCCGGCGTCGATCCCGAGATCATGGGCACGGGCCCGATCCCCGCCAGCCGCAAGGCCCTGGAAAAGGCCGGCTGGTCGGTGGGCGACCTTGACCTCATCGAGTCCAACGAGGCCTTCGCCGCCCAGTCGATCTGCGTGGTCCGCGACCTGGGTCTCGATCCGGCCAAGGTGAACGTCAACGGCGGCGCCATCGCCATCGGCCACCCCATCGGCGCCTCGGGCGCCCGCATCCTGACCACCCTGCTGCACGAGATGAAGCGGTCGGGGGCCAAGAAGGGCCTGGCGACGCTGTGCGTCGGCGGCGGGATGGGCGTGGCCATGTGCGTCGAGCAAGTCTAGCCGTTCACGCAATACCCAACGCCGGAGCAACCGGTGCGGGCTTGAAGTTTTAGGGAGAAACGGGAATGGCGAGAGTTGCATTTGTCACGGGCGGAACCCGGGGCATCGGCCGGGCGATCTGTGAGCGCTTGAAGGCCGACGGCATGAGTGTCGCCGCTGGCTACTCCGGAAACGAGGAGGCCGCCGCCGCCTGCGCCAAGGAACTGGGCGTCATGGTGGTGAAGGGCAATGTCGGAAGCTTCGAGGACTGCGAGCGGGCGGTGAACCTGGTGACGGCCGAGCTGGGCCCCATCGACGTGCTGGTCAACAACGCCGGCATCACCCGCGACGGCGTCTTCCACAAGATGAAGCCCGAGCAGTGGTCCGAGGTCATCCGGGTCAATATGGATAGCGTCTTCAACATGACCCGCCACGTGATCGAGGGCATGCGTGAGCGCGAGTGGGGCCGGATCATCAACATCTCGTCGATCAACGGCCAGAAGGGCCAGATGGGCCAGACCAACTACTCCGCCGCCAAGGCCGGGGTCATCGGCTTCACCAAGGCTCTGGCCCTGGAGAACGCCCGCAAGGGGGTGACGGTCAACGCCATCGCGCCGGGCTATATCGACACCGAGATGGTGCAGGCGGTGCCGGAGAACGTGCTGGCCTCGATCATCAGCCAGATCCCGGTGGGCCGGCTGGGCAAGGGCGAGGAGATCGCCGACATGGTGGCCTTCCTGGCGGGCGAGCATGCCGGCTACGTCACCGGCTCGACCCTCTCGCTCAACGGCGGTCAGTACATGGCGGGGTAGGGCGCCCGCGCCACACCCCGGGGATCAAGGCATGTGAAGCTTGAGCCTAGGCCTATTGGCGTCCAAAAAGCGCCCCAGTCGTCGAGCATCACACCCCCCTGATGAGAAGCGAAACCCCGGCGCCTGCGTGCAAGCTTGCCTTCGTCACGGCCCTGGCCGTGGCGGGGCTGGCTGGTCCGGCCTGGGCCGGGCCCGCCGACAATCTGCGCGAGAGCCTGTTCGGCCAGCACCCGGCGGCGGGTCGCAACCAGTCGCCGCCGGTCGCCCGCTATGTCAGCCAGGAGGGCGACGTCTTCGTCCTCGACCGCAGCCAGAATCGGCCGCTGCTGAAGTTCCAGGACAGCCCCGAGGTCTGGGCGCTCAAGCCCCAGCCCGCGCCGCGCGGCGACATCATCTACAAGAACGACCTGGGCGAGCCGGTGCTGCGCGCCACCCGCCTGGGGGGCCTGACCCTGTTCACCGAGGACCGGCCCGGCGGGACGGCGGCGGCCCTGGCCGGGGGCGGTCCGGCCCTGCGGCTGCCGGCGCTCGGGCCCCAGCAGCTGCTGGAGCGCCTGGCCCAGGCCAGCGCCCGGGCAACCCGGGCAGCGCGCCGGCTGATCCCCTTCGAGGCCGACGCCTCGCCCGCCTCCTCGGCCCTGGTGGCCGACGCGGCCCTGGTGACCTCCGAGGCGGTGATCCGGATGTCCAAGCGGCCCGGCGGCCCGGCCCTGATCGCCCGCTTCACCAAGGTCAAGCTGGTGGAGGGGCACAGGCCCAGCGCCACGGTGCAGCAGGGGGTCATGCGCATCACCATCACCCCCCATGACGGCCTGGCCGGGCGTCCCTCCTCCGACCGGATCATGGCGGCGGCCGGCAGTCGCTGACCTGGTGACGGCCGCGGAGGGAAGAGAACGCCCTTCCGCGGCCCCGACGCGCCAACCGATCCTTATCCCGTAAGGGCCCGGGCCCGCCGACATAGGCCAACAGGTGACCGTCGAGGTCCCGCCAAGTGCGCGCGCCTAGCCCTTGAAGGCGTCCTTGGCCGCGCGCACCGCGCCGAACGCCTCGTGCGGCGCCATGCCGGGCCTCAGCAAGGGGGCGCGGAGGAAGGGGTTGGTGGCCTTCTCCAGGCCGATGGTGGTGGGCACGGTCCACTCGCCGCGCTCGCGGGCCGCGAAGATCGCCTCGGCCCGCGCCTTCAGCTCGGGGCTCGTGTCCACCGACAGGGCGAAGCGGGCATTGGACGCCGTGTACTCGTGGGCGCAATAGACAGCGGTGTCATCGGGCAGGGCGGCCAGGCGCGCCAGGCTGTCCCACATCTGCGCCGGCGTCCCCTCGAACAGCCGCCCGCAGCCCAGCGTGAACAGGGTGTCGCCGACGAAGGCCACCTTGTCGGCCGCGTCGTGGAAGGCGATGTGGCCCAGGGTGTGGCCGCCGGACTCGATCACCTCAAAGCGGGTCTCCCCCAACTGCACGGTGTCGCCGCCCGCCACCTGGCGGTCGACGGGGGTCAGGCGCTCCACCTCGGCGGGACCGACGACGGTGGCGCCGGTGGCCGCCTTGATCGCCGCGTTGCCGCCGGCGTGGTCGGGGTGCCAGTGGGTGTTGAGGATCAGATCCAGCTTCCAGCCCAGCTTGGCCAGCTGCGCTAGGATGGCCGGCGCGTCGGGGGTGTCGATGCAGGCGGCCAGGCCGGTGGCGTCGTCGCGCACCAGGAAGCCGTAATTGTCCGACAGGCAGGGGAACTGGTGGATGGTGACCGACATGGCGACTTCTCCCGGCGTCTCTTGTCCCTCGGACTTAGGTTGGGGGTCGCGATAAGTCGAGGGCCACCCTAAGTTCCCCCTCATGCGCCGCGACGTCCTCGAGCTCCGCCAGTTCTACGCCTCCAAGCTGGGGCGGGCGGCGCGCGAGATGACGGCGCGCAAGGTGCTGGAGACCTGGGGCGACGGCCATGCCCTGGACATCCTCGGCCTCGGCTACGCCACCCCGTTCCTGGGCGCCCTGCGGCCCACGGCCCGCCGGGTGGTGGCGGCCATGCCGGCCCAGCAGGGGGTGGAGGTGTGGCCGGTCGGCGACCGCAACCTGGCGACGCTCACCGCCGAAGACGCCCTGCCGTTCCAGAACGCGCTGTTTGACCGCATCCTGGCGGTCCACGCCATCGAGGAGAGCCCCGATCCGGTGGGCCTGCTGCGGGAGGTCTGGCGGGTGCTGTCGCCCTCGGGCCGGGTGATCCTGGTGGTGGCGGCGCGCAACGGCCTGTGGGCCAACGCCGAGGCCACCCCCTTCGGCCACGGCCGCCCCTATACGCGGGGCCAGCTGGCCGAACTGCTGCGGGAGGCCGAGCTGGAGCCCTCGGGCTGGACGCGGGCCCTGTACCTGCCGCCGGTCCCCTGGATGGCCGGCTGGGCCGAGGGCTTCGAACAGGCCGGCTCGCGCCTGTGGCCGGGGTTCGCGGGCCTGGTGCTGATGGAGGCGGTGAAACAGACCTTCGCCGTCAAGCCCCGCGCCCACCGCGCCCGGGTCCGGGTGGCGGTCCCGGCCCTCAATCCCCTGCCGGCCGGCCGGGCGCCTGTTTCCCGGGCGCCGCGCCCATCCGACTAGGCCCCCCCTTGGAGTGGGGCCCGGTTCGCCCTAGCTTGAAGGTTCACACGGCCGCCCAGGCGACCAGGAGCGTGACAGCCTGAAGTGGGTACCGGTTCAGGCGCCCGTCACGCTCCCAACATTGGCTCTAGCCGGAGTAACGCCCATGAAAATGATCGTCGCGATCATCAAGCCCAGCCGCCTCGACGCGGTGCTGGACGCCGTCACCGAGGCCGGCGCCTCGGGCCTGACGGTCACCGAGGTGCGCGGCTACGGCCGCCAGCGCGGCAAGACCGAGGTCTATCGGGGCGCCGAGTACGAGGTGAAGCTGCTGCCCAAGGTGAAGCTGGAGATCGCCGTCCCCGACGACATCGCCACCGCCGTCATCGAGGCGGTGTCGCGCACCGCCAACACCGGCAAGATCGGCGACGGCAAGGTCTTCGTGCTGGACCTGGAACAGGCGCTGCGGATCCGCACGGGCGATAGGGACGCGGCGGCGATCGCGGGGTAGGGGGCGCTCTCAAGCAACACCGTCATCCCGGGCGACCCGCAGGGGAGACCCGGGACCCAGGGGGATTGACTGGGCCCCTGGGTCCCGGCTCTCCGCTTCGCTACGGCCGGGATGACGACGTAGGGAGGTGTGGGCTGCGTTCGTGTGGTTCGTGGACAATCCTGTTCCGCCTCGCGGGCGTCGCGGCCGGAAGACTTGGAACCACGAACCACACGAACCACACGAACGGTGGGGCAGCCCCGAGGCCTCGCCTATTTCAAACAGAGTCACCGTAGCCCGTGTCGCGCCTCAGCCGGGCGGCCATTGCCGAGCGGAATGAAGCACGCGCAGGATCACCACGGCGCGGTCGTCCTCCGCATAGACAACGATGTAGTTGGGTCGGATGACCATTTCCCGGGTCCCGGGGACGCGTCCCGGCCGATAGAGCCTCGGTCGCTCCGGCAGTTTGGACACCTTCTCGTCGATCTCGTCTTTCAACCGCTGGGCGGCGTCGGGATTGTCGTCGGATATGTAATCCACGATAGCGAGCAAGTCGGCCCGCGCCGCCTCGCGCCATTCAAGCGCCGGCGCGGTCACGGCGCTTCGCGTCGATGCGCGCTTGGGCCTCGTCCATCACCTGCTCATGGGGCGTCGTGGGGCCTGTGTCGGCAAGGGCCTCCTGCACCTTGGCGCGGAACCAGGCGTCATGGGCTTGCGGATCGGCGGTAAGTCCGGCGGGCATGCCGCCCTCCTTGGCGACACGAGTCAGCAGGATGCGAACGGCATCGGAGAGGGTGAGACCGACACGCGCGAGTTTCTCCGAAGCGTCCGCCTTGAGCTGATCGTCCACGCGCACGTGGAGCATCGAGGTTTGAGCGGTCATGGTGGTCCTCCTGGCCGAACGTTCATGGTGTATCTCAAATGAGATACAATCAAGGGCGTTGGGCGGCGGGGTGATTTGGGCGCCAGTGCGGAAATTTCTATCGAGGCGCTGCCACCGAAATCTGGAACCCGACTGGCGATGACCAGCCGTGCGGGATGAATCTGGGGTCCCGGCCTTGGCTGCTTCGCGCCGCCGTTCGGGTCGCCGGGATGAGCGGGGCGGGGGCGGCGCCGTTCGGCCAGACCGTTCGTGGGGTTCGTGTGGTTCGTGGACAGTCCTGAACAGCCTGGGGGCGCCGCGGTCGAAGCCGGAAGGGGTTGACGGTGGTGTCACGGACGTCCCCGAACGCCCGTCACGGATGTCTCCGGTCCGAACACCCGCAGGCGGGAGAGGAGAGTTCAGCGGCAGGCTTCCAGTGGTCCCTCCGCTCCCCCTTTGCGGGGGAGAGGGTAGGGGGCGGTTGCAGGGTGGTCCTGTCCCCGTAGGAGCCTTGCGGCACGGTAGAACTCATGGGGCGATCCGCGCCTGGCCGGGTAACATGGTCTGATCACCCCTTGTGAGGCGCGGCATGGCTGGGAAGACTATGACCTGGATCGCCGGCGCAGGTGTCGCGGCCGCCCTGGTCACGGGGGGCTATTATGCGGGCTATGACGCCGCGCAGCGGGAGTCCTCCGACACGCAGGTCAGGAGCCTCGGCGTTTTCAGCCAGCAGACGGAACGTGTCCTGGCGGCGACGGTCACCAACCTCCAGGCTGAGAACCGGCTGGTGGTCTACCAGTATACCGGCGACGTCCGCGTGGCGGCGGAGAAGTCCGACCTGGGAGGCTTGCTGAAGACCAGCCAGGAACTCACCGTTCCGGCCACGGTCAGCTACTTCGTGGACATGTCGCGACTGCGGCCGGAGCACGTTTCCTTCGACAAGGCGACGCAGACGGTTCGCGTGAAGCTGCCGCCGCTGATGATCGGTGATCCCGCCTTCCAACCGGAGCGCGCGCGGGCGGCGAACGGCGGGTTGCTGACCCTGAACGCCGATGTCGTTCAGGACCTCAACCGGGTGAACTACAGGTCCGCGCGCAAGGCCTTCGTCCGCCAAGCGCAACAGCGACAGTTCGTGGACCTGGCCCGGGATCAGGCGCGGAAGAATGTCGAAGCCTATTTCGAGATTCCACTTCGGGTGGTCGGATCGCCGAACATCAAGGTCACGTCGTCGTTCTAGTTGAGCGTCGGCCTGAGGCTCTCGGCGGCTCACCGTGAAAGCGCGATTGCGTGCGCCCTCACCGTGAGCCCCCCGGAGACCTATTCGTGCTCGCCGTCCGCACGTCGCGCCGAGGCGGGTGCGAAGAGAGACGGCTTCTTTTCCGCCGCCGTGTAGGTGGCCACGGTGATGGCCGCCGCCGCGATCAAGGCGATATGGCCGATCAGGCTGGCGGCGAGGAAGGTATAGCTGCCGATGGCGATCGCAAAAGACGCGGCCCACATCCAGCCCAGAACCTGGAGGATCATGTGCCGCGTCGGGATGTCCTGAACATGGCGAAGGGGATTTACGTTGTGGTTGAACACATAGTTCCAGGCAAATACGACGAGTCTTCTCATGACTGTTCCCCTTGATTTATTGATGCAAATTGATCGGTTTTTCCGGGCGAGGGACCATCAGACCCTTCTGTGAGGGTCGCGCGGGCCCGCCAGGCTTCAATGGCCGGTCCGATGGACGCCAGCTCCCGCAGCACGTAGACGCCTGGCTTGGGACGCAGGCCGGAGCAAGCGCCGCCAGCCCATATCTCGGTGGTCGCGGGCACAAGGCCCCGGAGTTCGGCGAGCCCGGCTGACGCCTGGGCCGCGGGAATTATGGCTGAGAATGACAGGGCCAGGATGTCGGCCTTGTGCGCCCTCGCGGCCGCGGCGATTTCAGGAATCGGCGTCTGAACCCCAAGAGAAATGCCAAGGCAGCCCTGCAGCGTGAACATCGCTTCGGCCATCATCAGGCCCAGGGCATGGGGTTCCTGCGGGAAGGTGCCGAACAGGACGCGCGGGCGAGCGCGCGGGAAACCAGATCCCTGGCTGGCGTTGATGGCGCTACGCAGCACCGTCGTGAACTGTTCGGTGAAGACGTGTTCCTGATGGATCTCAAGCCCCCCCCGCGACCAGGCCAGACCTATCGCTTCCACCAGCCGCGGACCGGTGACGGACGCGAACGCCCCCAGCCCGGCTCGCAGCACCATCGCGTTCAGATGATTTCGCAAGCCGATGGCGTCATGGGCCCTCAGGAGATCGAGCACCTGTTCCGCCTCGTAGGCGGTCGGCTGTTCATCGGGGCCGCCGACCTGTTCCAGAAGTTTCCGCAACTGGTCATCCGGGAGCCCGACGACTTTCCCGGGGCGATGGCCCGCGATCACCAGACGGCGCAGCAGACGAAGGGTCGCGACCTGATCGGCCGGGTAGAGCCGTTCGTCCTGCTTGTCCCTCAGGGGGTTCGGGAACCCGTAGCGACGCTCCCAAACCCGCAAGGTATCCTTCGGCAGGCCGCAATCCCGTTCAACCGAGGCGATGTTCATGGGCGCCGCCGGTTCGATGGGTGTCATATTTGTCGTGGACAATGCGGAGTTCATGCCTAGACATTCTCCCATGAAGGCGTATTTGTCCAGGACAAAATGGAGATACGCCGATGGAGAGGATGTCGACCATGTCCAGATCGGACCCGAGGCCAGGCGAGCTCACCGTCTGGTACGACGGCGACTGCCCAATCTGCACAGCTGAAATCGGACTGATGCGGAGGCTCGACAGCAGCTCGGCGATCGCCTTCGTCGACCTGAGCCTGGCCGGGGGGTGTCCGACGGATCGCGCAGCCCGCCTTGCCCGTCTGCACGCCCAGCCGCGCGGCGGGGCCATGGTTTCCGGCGCGGCGGCCTTCGTGGCCATGTGGCGCGTGCTTCCAGGCCTTCGCCCCCTCGCGGCGCTGGCCTCGCCACCGCCTGTCCAGTGGCTTCTGGAGCGCGCCTACCTGGTCTTTCTAAAGGTTCGCCCGAGCCTGCAGGCGATCGCGCGATGGCTCCTCGCCCGCCGGCAAGCGGGCCGTCCCTGAGGCCTGCGGCCGGACCGCGTTCCCACCGGATCCCGAACGTGGCTCCAGGCTAGGCGGGCCCGGCGGGCGGAAATTCGCAGAGGAAGAGGGCGCCGCCGCCGGGCGCGTTCTGGGCGGTGACGACGCCGCCGTGCGCCTCGACGATCGCCCGGACGATCCCCAGGCCGAGGCCCGCGCCGGTGTCGCCCGACCGCGACCGGCGCCAGAAGCGGTCGAACATCTTCTCGGCCTCCTCGGGAGACAGGCCGTCGCCATGGTCGCGGACCGACAGTCGAGGTCCCGGCCCGACGATCACCTCGATGGGCCTGCCGGGCGGCGTGTGGCGGATCGCGTTCTCCACCAGATTGCGCAGGGCGCGGCCCAGGGCCTCGCCGTGGCCGCGGATGGGGCTGCCCCCCTGGTCGACCAGCTGGATGTCGTGACCGCAGGCAAAGGCGTGGGGGGCGATCTGGGTCACGGTCGCCGCCGCAAGGTCGTGCAGCGAGATCTCCTCCGGCAATTCCGTGGGCAGGACGTCGGCCTGGGCCTGATCCAGCATCTGATTGACCAGGCGGGTCATGGCCTGGATATCTTCGCCGAGGCGGGCCTTGCCCGGGCTGTCGGGAAGGGCGTCGATCCGTAGACGGAGGACCGACAGGGGCGTGCGCAGCTCGTGCGCCGCGTCGGCCGTGAAGCTCTTCAGCAGCAGCATGGCGTGTCGCCACCGATCCAGGGCCCGGTTCACCGCGCTGACCAGGATCCCCACCTCGTGAGAGCCCTGCAGCGCCGAGAGGCGGGCGTCCATCCGGCTGGGATCGAGCCCGTCGACCTCGCGGGCCGCGGCTTCCAGGGGCGCCAGCATGCGCCGCACCACCTGCAGGCTGAAGACCAGCAGCAGCAGGGTGAGCGGCACCAGGGGCAGGGCCACATGCTCCAGCAGTTCCTGGCCGATCACCGGCCCGTAGGCGGCGCCGCCGGAGACATTGGCCTCGATCAGGATCCAGTAGGGGCCGGCCTGGCCGCTGAACCGGCGCGCGCCGGTGACCTGGGTTCCCGAGCTGGCGATGTTGCGCCGGGTCCAGTCGAGGGTGGAGGCGTCGGGCCACAAGGAGAGGGTCTGCGGCGACGGGTTCTGTCGCTGCAGCACCGGCCGCAACTGGCCGTCGACGACGATGACGTTCCAGGTCGAGACCCCGATCGGATCGGGCAGGTCGGTCACCGATTGCGGGGACACAGCCAGGGCCCGGTCCACGCGGTGGGCCTGCTGCTCGATGAAGTCCTCGGCCAGGGCCTGCCGGTCGAAGGCGTACATCGAGACCACGATGGCCACGTCGAGCAGGGCGAAGATCGCCATCAGGGCGGTGAGCCGGACCGCGATCTGGCGCAGCAGGCTGGGCGCGCGCGGGGGCGCCTTGGTCGGCTCAGTCATGTGCGCCCGCCGGGGCCTGGCCGGCCATCAGGGCGTAGCCCACGCCATGGGCGGTCCTCAGGGTGAGATCGGCCTTCGCCGCCGCCAGCCGTTTGCGCAGCCGCGATACGGCGACCTCCAGGGCGTTGGGGGAGACCTCGGCGTCCAGGGCGTAGAGCTGGTCCTCAAGCAGGGTCTTGGCCACCACCTGGCCGGCCCGGCGCAACAGGTGCTCCAGCAGCGCCAGCTCCCGGGGCGGCATCGCCACCGGCGCGCCGGCCACCTGCAGGCTGCGATTTGTGGTGTCGAGGGCGACATTTCCGGCCTGCAGCACGACCCCCAGGCAGGCGCCGGGGCGACGCAGGAGGGCGCGGCAGCGGGCGGCCAGCTCGGCGATGTCGAAGGGCTTGACCAGATAGTCGTCGGCCCCGACGTCGAGGCCGGCGATCCGCTCCCCCAGGCCGCCGCGCGCCGTCAGGATCAGGATCGGCACGCTGTCGCGGTTGCGGCGCAGGCGTCGGACCAGGTCCAGGCCGTCGCCGTCGGGCAGGCCAAGGTCCAGCAGGATCAGATCATAGGCCGCCAGTCCGCGGGCCTCGAGGCCGTCCTCCAGGGTCTCGCACCAGTCGACGACAAAGCCGTCCTGGCGGAGGCCATCAACCACCAGGGCGCCCAGACGCGCGTTATCCTCAATCAACAGCAGGCGCATGACAGACGTCGTTTCCCCTGGGTGCGCGCTTCAGGCCGGTCATCATAGCCAGAACAAGGTTCTCACGGTGGCGCCAGCTTTCAATGAGCGCGGCCAGGACATGGAGGATCGCCATGACCAGGATGGTGTTGGCCAGGGCCTCATGCAGGGTCTCCACCCAGCGCAGGCCCCAGAAGGCGTCGAGCCCCATCATCCAGCCGGTGACGCCGCAGGCGCTCACCAGGCCGATCAGGGCGAGCATCATCAGGGCGCCGGCCGGATTGTGGCCGACATAGCGCGGCTCGCGGCCGCGGGCCAAGGCCAGCAGGTAGCCGCCCAACCGCCGGGGCGTGGGGGTGAAGTCGGAGAACCTGGCGTGCTGCGTGCCGACGAATCCCCAGACCAGCCGCACCGCGACGGCCGCCAGGATGGCGTATCCGACATAGCGATGCACCGACTTCAGCTCCCGCAGGACCGTGAGGTTGGCGATGCAGCCCAGGGCCAGGGTCCAGTGGAACAGCCGCACGACCGGGTCCCACACCTTGACGCGCGCCGGGGGGGATGGCGGCGTCAAGGTGTCCGGCCTTGGGGGGTTCAAGCCCAGGACGGTGCGGGCCATCGGCTAGTCCTCGTTGTTCTGGACGACCGCGCCGGTGACGGGGTTGAAGTAGACCTCGGCCTTCTTGCCGGCCTTGTTGAAGGCGTAGATTTCGTAACAGCTGCCGCTGACCTGGAAGACCTTGATCTTGGTGTAGCCGAGGGCGGCGATCTTGGTCTTCATCTGGGCCTCGCTCAGCCATTTGGCCTTGGGGGCGGTGGTGCAGGCCGGCGACGCGGCGGCGCTGGCCGCGGTGGCCAGGACGGCGACGGCGGCGGCGGCGGGGATCAGGAACTTTCGCATGGGGGGCTCCGGTTGCGGGCTATGAAGCGGCTGCTCCATGACCCGGATCCTGGGAGCTCGACCTGACGAAGACCTGACGGCCCTGGCCCGGCGAGGCTTGGCCGCCGTCAGGTTTTCGTCAGGCGAAGGGGGCAGATTGCCGCTCAGCACGCCCCGCCAAGCCCAGCCACCCCCTTCCCCTGTCACTGGAGAAAACGGCCATGCCCGCCATGTCGCGCCTTCGGGCCTATCACGCGCTGCTCGCTGTCCTCGTGGTCGCGGCCTATTTCAGCACCGAATGGGGGTCGGCCCACGCCTGGCTTGGATACGGTGTCGCCGCGGTGATCGCCTTGCGCCTGGTGATGGCGCTGACCGGCTCCCGCCAGCTGGGGCTGATGCGGTTCTATCCGCATTTCCAGGGCCTGAAGGTCGACAACGCCTTCACCCATCCCGCCATCAGCCGGGTGCTGCTGGTGGGCATCGCCGTGTGCCTGATTGGCGTCACGGCGACGGGCATCGCCATGGACGGAGGGCGCAGCTTGGGTGTGAACCCGCCGGTCGCGTCATCCACCGATCCGATCCGAGCCGCCGGCGACGCCCATGATGAGGCGGAAGAGGACGACGAGGGCGAGGAGGGCGAGGAGGGCGGGCCGCTCGGCGAGGTCCATGAGCTGTTCGGCAATGGGCTGATGCTGCTGGTGGTGTTGCATGTGAGCTACCTGTTCCTCTTCAAGCGGCCCCTCGCGCGGTTCATGCTCTTCGCCGCGGCGAAGACGAAGTCACAACCCTTGCCCTGAACTCGCCTGCCCGGCGCCACGGGAAGAGCGCCCCTCTTCCCGTATCACCGCAATTACGCCGCCCTCCCGGTGGAGGGAGTGGGGCGTGATGACGTTCGCGTTTCCCGTTCTGAAGCCGCCCTCCGCGCAGGCCCGGGCCCTCGCAGGCTTCGGCTCGCTGCTGCTCGATGCGGCGCTGGCGGGCCTGCTCCTGTTCATGGTGATCGATCGGACGGCCCCGCCGCAGGACCTGCCCTGGAAGCCCTTCTCCCTCAACCAGCCGATCGGCCTGGCGACCTCGGGCAAGCTGGCGCGGATCGCCGCCGACCCGGCCCGGTGCAAGGCGGCCCTGGCGGCGGGTGAGGTCGCCTTCACCGCGACGCCGGCAAGGCGCGACGGCTTCTGCTCGAAACTTGACGCCGGCCAGGTGGGGGGCGGGGGCCTGTCGCCCGCGGGGCCGGTGATGACCTGCAGGGAGGCCCTGGCCTTCACGCTCTGGAACCGCCAGGTGCTGCGCCCCGCCGCGCGGGAGATCCTGGGCGCCGAGGTCGCGGCCATCGACCACTATGGGACCTATGCCTGCCGCCGGGTCTACGGCCAGGACTCAGGCCGGGTCAGCGAGCATGCCCACGCCAACGCCTTCGATTTCGCCGGCGTGCGGCTAAGCGACGGCCGCCGGGTGACCGTCGCCGCCCACTTCGACGATGAGGGCGCCCGCGGCCGGTTCCTGCGCGCGGCGCGCGACGGGGCCTGCAAGGTGTTCCGGGTGACGCTGAGCCCGGACTACAACGCCGCCCACCACGATCACCTGCACCTGGACATGGGTCGGTTCCGCACCTGCCGGTGACGCAAGGAACCGGCGCGCGTTGAGCCTCAGGTTCCGAGGCGTTCAGGATCGACCTTCAAGGTGACCACCAGGCCGGCCTCGAGCCAATCGTACTCGATCACGCCGCGCAGATGGCCGCTGACGCTGCGCTCGATCAGCTTGCTGCAGTAGCCCTTGGGTTCCTCGGGCGCCTTGACCAGGGGGCCGCCCGTCTCGGTCCAGACGATGGTCACCGCTTCGTCGTGTGCGGAGCAGGAGACGTCGAGCATGCCCGTATCGACCGACAGGGCGCCGTACTTCAAGGAGTTGGTCGCCAGCTCGTGGACGATCAGGGCGACGATCGTGGTCGCCGACTCGCCGACGCTCATGCGCGGCGCCGAGACCCGAATGCGGCCGCTGAAGGCGCCGAGGTCATCGTAGGGGGCGAGCAGGACGGTCAGCAGGTCGCCAAGCAGGGCGGAGGGGGCCTCGCTCTGGCCGGCCACCGGACGCACCAGGTCGTGCGCGCGGCTGAGCGCCGTCAGCCGCAGCGTCAACTCACGCGCCATGTCCTCGACGGTCTTGGTGGAGCGCGACGTGATGGCCGTCAGTCCAGAGGCGATGGCCGGCGCCGCCCATGGCCAGACGGCCGCCGCGACGGCCGGCGACCCTGACCCTAAGCTTTGTGAATGCCTGAAGGCGGTGATGGCCAAGGCTCCACAGGGGGCCTGGCCGCCGGCCGTCTATCCTGCGCTCTTCTGGGCTGATGGCGACGCCGTGCCTGCCGATCATGACGGGCGGCGCCCTGCGCTCGGAGTTCGCGGCGCGGCAGATGGCGCCCGCCAACTTCTGCACCCATGTGGCCCCACCGAGCCCGGCGTCGGCAAGAGCCACCAGCGCCATCCTGGCCTATACCCAGACCCGTCTGGTTCCGACCCTGCAGTCCTGCTTCGCCGGGACTCAGCCGACGCGTCATGCGAAACAGGAAGAGAACCTGGTCGAGGGCGGTGTCCAGTTCGCCCCCAAGGGACAACCCGCCGTCCGGGCCATCGAAACCAATGAGCGTATCGTCCTGGCCGGGAGCCGGCGCCTGTCGAATTCAATCGCCATCGAGATCGATGCGCGAAGATAGGGCCGGGCTGCCCGGATAGTCGACGCCGCCCGGCTCCAGGGGGGCCAGGCACTCCGAGCAGACCAGGGTGGGCTTAAAGCTGTGGCCGCAGGCCCTGTGGCGGCGTTCAAGGGGTCGCGACGTGGGGGTCGGCAGCCAGGCCTCGCCCCACTGGGCCATCATCATCAGCACATGGCCCAGGGCGCGCGCCTTGTCGGTGGGCAGGTAGTCGAAGCGTTCGGGATGGGCCTGGTAGGCCTTTCGCTCCAGGACGCCAGCCTCCACCAGGTTGGCCAGCCGCCGCGAGACCATTTCCCGGCTGCAGCCGAGGCGGGCCTGGAAGCCGTCGAAGCGGGTCACGCCGCGCAGGGCGTCGCGCAGGATCAGCGCGCTCCAGCGGTCGCCGATCACCGAAAGGGTCCTGGCGATCGGGCAGTCATCGCCGGCCAGTTCGTCCCACCGCATGGGCGTTCCTCCGTTTCCGAGGCGCGGACCAAGAGGGGCGTTGACCCCGCCGGAAACGCCTCCCATTGTCAGTCTAAAAAATAGACTCGTAAATGGGGAGCGGAATTATGACGCGCCAGAGACCGATCAGCCTGCGGTGGCTTTCGACTGCCTCGCTGCTGGCGCTTGCCTGCGCCGCCCCGGCCCTGGCCCAGGCGCCCGCCCCGCCCCCATCCGGCGAGACCGTCCCGGACGCCGGCGCGAGCTTTCCGGCGGTCTTCTTCGCCCAGTACAATCCGGTGACGGCGGCCGACATGGTGGCCCGGGTGCCGGGGTTTGATCTGCGGGACGGCGACGACCGGCGGGGCTTCGCCGCGACCGCCGGCAACCTGCTGGTCAACGGCGAGCGGCCCAGCTCCAAGGCCGCGCCGTCGGATCTCCTCAAGCGCATCCCGGCCGCCAGCGTGCTGCGGATCGAACTGCTGTCGGGCAGCAACTCGGCCATCGACATCCGCGGCCAGTCCCAGGTGGTCAATGTGGTGGTGAACCGCGCGACCCGGGCCGATTCCGCCACCACCTTCGTCGCCGGCCTGCGGCACATCCAGTATTCCAACCGAATCGGCTGGGCCCTGCAGCTTTCGCGCACCCTGTCCCTGACCCCCACCACCGAGCTGGCCCTGGACATCCAGGCGCCCAACACCCTGGGACGCGGGGTGGTTGGCGAGCGCCTGACCAGCGGCGCCGGGGTGTTCACCGGGACGCGCTATCAGGTGAGCAAGCCCAATAACCGCAGCATCCAGGGCTCGGCCAGCCTGCGCTGGCGGCCATCGCCGGCCGACGCGGTGAACCTCAACCTGCAATATGTTCCGGTTTGGAACGGATCGGAATCGGTCCAGCTGGAGACCGTGGCCAGCGGCGTCCTGCGCAGTTCGCTGGACGGGGACAACGCCTACAAGAACAACTATTCGGCCGAGTTCGGCGGGGATTGGGAGCACCGGTTCGGCGCGGACCTGACGGTCAAGCTGATCGGCCTGGTGTCGCATACCAGCGTCGATCAGCTCGACAGCTTCGACATCTTCACCGCGCCGGCCGCCCGGACGCTGCGGACCCAGGACCGCACGACCCGCAGCGGCGAGCGGATCGGGCGGATGCAGGTGAAGTGGGACGCCACCCCCGCCCACACCCTGGAATTCGGCGGCGAGGGGGCGTTCAATTTCCGCGACACCACCCTGGACATCATCAACCAGCCGCAGGGCGGCCCGGCGGTGCGCGTGCCCCTGGCGGTGGCCAACGCCCGGGTCGAGGAACTGCGCGGCGAGGTCTACGCCAACGACATCTGGACGGTCGGCCCCCGGCTGTCGGTGGAGACCGGGGTCAATTTCGAGGTGTCGCGGATCACCCAGACCGGCGACCAGAACAAGGAGCGAAGCTTCAACTATGTGAAGCCGCATCTGACAGCGACCTACGCCTTCGATCCCCGCACCACAGTGCGGCTGGTCCTGCAGCGCGACGTGGCCCAGCTCGACTTCGCCGAGTTCAGCAGCGCGGTGGACTTCCTGAACACCTCCACCATCCAGGGCAATCCGGACCTGGTTCCGGAACGGGCGTGGAAGTCGCGGCTGGAGCTGGAGCGCCGTTTCGACCAGAAGGCGGCGATCACGCTGGCGGCCTTCGCCGACCGCGTCGAGGATGTTCACGACCTGGTGGTGGTCGGGGGATTGGACGCCTACGGCAATATCGGCAATGGGACCCGGGCGGGGGTCGAGGCCCGGGCGACGATCCCCCTGCGCCGGGTCGGCCTGCCCAACGCCGAACTGCGGCTCAGCGGCCTCTATCAGCAGACCCGAGTGACCGACCCGATCACGGGCGAAGAGCGGTCGTTCTCCATCCCTCTGGAACGCCAGGGCACCGCGGCCGGGTCGACGACGCTCAACACCGCCAACAAGGACTGGGCCTATCTGGTGAACTTCCGCCAGAATCTGCCCGACATCTCCGCGGCCTGGGGGGCGACGCTCCTCCAGTGGGCCGGCCGCGAGGAGTATCGTCGAGCCGAGATCTTCGAATATGTCCGACCCAAACCCAGGCTCGACCTGTTCTTCGAGACCACGGCGATCAAACCGGTGACCCTGCGGCTGTACGTCAACAACATCCTGGTCTCGTCGGAGGAGCGCACGCGGACCTTCTTCCAGACCGATCGCAGCTCAGGGGTGGTCCAGCGGGTGGAAGACCGGATTTCGCTAGGCGGAGCTGATGGCTCCCGGTTGGTGGGCTTCGTGATTTCGGGCCGGTTCTGATCGCCGATATTGGCTTTCGCCGCGGAAAGCTGGCAGTCCTCTAACCCTTGAAACAGCGCCAACCTCTGAGAGTTCTTCCATGAAGTTTGACGACGTCATCCTCGGTCGCCGCAGCATCCGCGGCTACAAGCCCGATCCCGTGCCCAAGGCGCTGATCGAGGAGATCATCGCCCTGGCCATGCGGGCGCCTTCGTCGATGAACACCCAGCCGTGGAACTTCTACGTCATCACCGGGGAGCCCCTGGACAGGATCCGCGCCGGCAATACCGAGCGGATGGTGGCCGGTGTGCCGCAGTCGCGGGAGTTCCGGCAGGGCCAGGCCTTCGCGGGGCAGCATCGCGACCGGCAGGTCGGGGTCGCCAAGCAGCTGTTCGCCGCCATGGGCATCGCCCGCGACGACAAGGAGATGCGCCAGGACTGGGTGCTGCGCGGCTTCCGCCAGTTCGACGCGCCCGTCTGCATCATCGTCACCTATGACAAGGTGCTGGACGGCAGCGACGACACCCCCTTCGACTGCGGCGCGGTGACCACCGCCCTGGTCAACGCCGCCTGGTCGCGGGGCCTGGGGGCGGTGATCAACAGCCAGGGGATCATGCAGTCGCCGGTGGTGCGCGAGCACGCCGGGATCGCCGAGGATCAGGTGATCATGAAGTCCGTGGCGCTGGGCTGGCCCGATGAGGACTTCCCCGCCAATGCGGTGGTGTCTGAGCGCAAGGCCGTCGAAGAGGCCACAGTGTTCGTGGGGTTCGACTAGGGGCGGCTCAGCGCCCAGGCCGGCGGGCCGTCCTGGGCGAGCCGGCCCTCCAGCTGCTCGTGGAACCGGCTAAGCGAGGGCAGGACGAACTGAACCGTGAGGCCCGGAGACCCGGCCACGAAGTCCAGGCCAATATCCTCTTGGCGGGCTAGCCCGCGCATGAGGCGGACGCCGAAGCTCTTGGCGGAGGTGGACAGCGAGGCGGGCAGTCCGCCCACGCCCCGGTCGATCACCTCGACGAGAAGCGCTCCGGACGGGCCGGCCGTGGACCGGACGGTGATCTCGCCCGGCTGATCCACCGGGTAGGCGTACTTCAAGGCGTTCATCACCGCCTCGGTGACCATCTGGCCGACCGCCACATTCACGCTGTTGGTGACGAGGTGGGGGCCGGCGATTTCGTCCACGACGCTGTGGATCGTGTCGCCGCTGGTTCCGAAGGTCGCGCAGACCTCATGCAGCATCGCCGAAACGTCGATCGGTTCGGACGAGGTCGGCCGCTCGGTCAGCCGCCTGTTCAGGTTGGACAGGGCGCGGGCGCGGGCCTCGACGGCGGCGAAGGCCAGTTGAAGGTCGCGGATTTCGCCGGGGTGCCGGCGGAATTCCTCGAGCGACAGATGGATATAGCTGGTCAGCAGCGCGAACTGATTGGCGGTGCGGTGATTGACCTCGGCCAGCAGGGGGCAGTGGGCGGCGCACAGCGGAAACTGTGTGCTCGCTTGGCCGGGCGCGGACAGGTTCTGCAAGGACATGGGTCATTCCGGAGAGGGGGATGCTCGCGGACGCTGTACTGAGTGGAGGGGGCCGCCGCGGACGTGGGGGCGGGCCATCTCCTATTTCTAACCAAGGCCAAGCTATCCGGGCATTGATCTCGATCAAAACCGCAAGGTGTGACGGCCCCAGTTTGGGGATCGGTCGTGGGGGCAGGTGCGCGGGCCGTCCGGAGCAGGTAGAGAACGCCCATGTTGCGGATTTCGGAACTCAAGCTGCCTCTCGATCACGCGCCCGAGGCCTTGCCGGCGGCGATCGCCGCGCGGCTCGGGGTGGCCGAGGGCGAGATTCTGCGCTGGTCGGTGTGGAAGCGGGCCCACGACGCGCGCAAGAAGGCGGCGATCCTCAAGGTCTATATCGTTGACGTCGAGTTGAGGGACGAGGCCGCCGTGGCGGCGCGGCTGGCGGGCGATCCGCACCTGCGGCCGACCCCGGATACATCCTACAGGCCGGTGGCGAAGGCGCCGCAGGGCGCGGCGCGCCCGGTGGTGATCGGCGCGGGGCCGTGCGGCCTGTTCGCCGGGCTGATCCTCGCGGAGATGGGCTTCTGTCCGATCATCCTGGATCGCGGCAAGGCCGTCCGTGAGCGGACGAAAGACACCTGGGGCCTGTGGCGCCGCGGCGAGCTCGATCCCGAATCCAACGTCCAGTTCGGCGAGGGCGGCGCCGGGACCTTCTCCGACGGCAAGCTCTACAGCCAGGTCAAGGACCCGCGCTTCCTGGGCCGCAAGGTGCTGACCGAGTTCGTGGCGGCGGGCGCCCCGACCGAGATCCTGACCGAGGCGCACCCGCACATCGGCACCTTCCGACTGGTGACCATGGTGGAGACCATGCGCGCCAAGATCGAGGCCCTGGGCGGGGAGTACCGGTTCGGCCATCACGTCACCGATGTGGAGATCGAGCCGGGGCCTGGCGGCGCGCGGCGCCTGCGGGGGCTGCATCTGAAGGGCGGGGCGTTCGTGGCGGCCGAGCATGTGGTGCTGGCCGTGGGCCATTCGTCCCGCGACACCTTCACCATGCTGCACGACCGCGGCGTCCACATCGAGGCCAAGCCGTTCTCCATCGGCTTCCGCATCGAGCATCCGCAGTCCTGGATCGACCGGGCCTTGTTCGGGCCCTGCGCCGGGCATCCGGACCTGGGGGCGGCGGCCTATTCCCTGTCGCATCACTGCAAGAACGGCCGGACGGTCTACAGCTTCTGCATGTGCCCGGGCGGGACGGTGGTGGCGGCGACCTCCGAGCCCGGCCGCGTGGTCACCAACGGCATGAGCCAGTATTCGCGCAACGAGCGGAACGCCAATTCCGGCTTTGTGGTGGGGATCTCGCCGGAGGACTACGGGAGCGACCATCCCCTGGCCGGCATCGCCCTGCAAGGCGCGTTGGAAAGCGCGGCCTTCACGGCCGGCGGCGGCGGCTATCACGCCCCGGGGCAGACGGTGGGCGACTTCCTGGCGGGGCGGGCCTCGAGCGCCCTGGGGAGCGTGGTTCCCTCCTACAAGCCTGGCGTGCGGCCCACGGATCTGGCGACCCTGATGCCGGACTATGTGGTGGAGGCGATGCGCGAGGCCCTGCCGGTCTTCGGCCGCAAGATCCCGCGCTATGACGATCCTGAGGCGGTGCTGACCGGCGTGGAGACGCGCACCTCCTCGCCGATCCGCATCACCCGGGGCGCGGACTTCCAGAGCCTGAACCTGGCGGGACTGTTCCCGGCCGGCGAGGGGGCGGGCTACGCCGGCGGCATCCTCTCGGCGGCCATCGACGGCATCAAGGTGGCCGAGGCGGTGGCGCGGGCGATGGTGGGGGAGGCGGTGGCCTAGCCACGCCCCGCTCATCCCGGCCAAGGCCGGGTCCCAGCTTCATCCAGAGTTGTCAGCGGTGATCCACGTTCGTGTGGTTCGTGGACAATCTGATCGGTCTTGGCGGTGTCACGGCTGGAAGGCTTGGAACCACGAACCACACGAACCACACGAACGGCGGGTCTTAACCGGAGGCCAGAGGTGGATCTGGGTCCCGGCCTTCGCCCGGGAGGAGCGGGTTTGGAACTAACCCAGCAGGAAATCGCCTTGCGGCACGGCCACGGGGCTCATCGCCACCACCACGTCCGTCTGTTCCGCCGGCGCCGGAGGGCGCGGGCCGGCGCTGGGCAGGTGGCCCACCAGGCCCGCCACGCCCGTGCCAGCCACCATCAGGAAGCCGTCGCCCTGGTTGTCGCCGTCGAGGTCGACCTCGACGCGGAAGCCGGGGAGGGGCGGCGGCATGTGGCCGGGGAAGCTGAAGCCGCGCAGGCCGCTCAGCACGTCGTCCTGGACCGTGGCGTTGATGACGCTGACCAGGTGGCCGTTGGCGCCGGCCAGCCGGTCGCCGGCCGTGAAGTCGAGGATGACGCCGAGATCGTGCTGCTGCGGCGGCGTCTCGGGCGCCTGGGCGACCTCGAGAACGAAGGTGTCGTCCCCCGCGCCGCCGATGGCCGCCACCTGGGCGCCCAGGTGAATCTGGTCGTTTCCGTCGCCGCCTTCCAGCAGGTCGGCTTGGCCCGGGCCCGCGCCGCCGCCCGATAGGGTGTCGTCCCCCGCGCCGCCCACCAGGTGGTCAGACCCGCCGCCGCCGCTCAGGCTGTCGTCGCCGGCGCCGCCCACGAGCACCTTGATCCCGTCACCGCCCTGAGGGGCGTTCGCCTGGGCCTGGGCCACCAGGACCGGGGGCCCGGCCGCCGGGCCGTCCGCCTCGGTAAGGGCCGGCTTGATCTCGTCTGCGGGCGCCTCGGCCTTGGGGGCTTCCTCGGCGAGGGTGGGCGTCGCGCTGTCGCCAGGGGTGGTGTCGTCGGCGGGGGCGGCCAGGCGTTCGAAGCGCTGGTGTTCCTCTGCCGCGGCTGGCGCGGCCAGGACAGCGGCGGTGGCGAAGGCGGCCAGAACCGCGGCGCCGGTGTCATGGGCCGTGGGCGCGGGCGTCTCGTGAGCCTGGGCGGTCATGTCGAAGAAGGCGGCGGCCACCACCAGGGCGATGAGGCTCTGGGCCTGGCGGGCGGCCATGGGCACCACCACCTCGCCCTGGCCGTCGCGCCAATCGGCGCCCAGCAGGCGATCGACGGCGGTCCAGAGGGTGTCGTCCTCCTCCACCACGTCGGCGGCGGCGTCATGGATGACGAACTGGCCGTTGATGCGGGCGACGTGGACCAGGACCTCGTCGAATTCGTCAGTGATCACGCACCAGGGGTCGCCGGCGTCGGTGGCCCCATAGACCACGCGCACGTGGATGCCGTCCGCCGCCAGCCGGTCGGCCAGCTCCGACAGCCGCGCGCGCTCACCGGCGGACCAGCCGCCGGTTTCGACGCGAGGCGTGAACGGGACGACGTTGCTCATCGGGGCGGGGCTGTCCTTCAGGTCCCGAAGGCGCGCTGGGCGTCGGGCAAGATCTGGGCGGCGTCCCCGAACAGCAGCCGGTTCAGCTCAGGCTCGTAATAGGCGAGCAGGGTGCGGGCGAAATGGGCGGGATCAAGGCCGACCGCAAGGGCCCAGGCCCCCTGCATCTCGATGGGAACCCGGCCAAGGCCGCTCTCCACCTGCGAGACGAAGGTGTAGTAGCGCATGCCCACGCGCTCGGCGAGTTCGGCCTGGGTCAGGCCCGCGGCTTCGCGCCCGGCCTTCAGCCAGCGTCCCGCCGCCTGCCGCAGGCTCTTGGTGGCCGCCGCGCGGATGGGATCAACCGCAGCTCTGGGCATTGAAATTCAACTCCTGGACTACGCCATCTTGCGGCCACAATCGGACCGACATACAGTTCTTAAGAAACACATTCTTACACGATGCATAATGCCTCGTCGCTGACCATAGACATCGACCGCCCCTTCGTCCTCATCTTTCGGATATCCCATGTCGCTTCGTCACCTCCTGCTCGCCGCGGCCTCTCCCCTGTGCCTGGTCGCCGCGCCCGCCTGGGCCGAGACCGCGATCTCCACGGCGGTGACCACGCCGGTGGCCACGGCCACCGCGGCCAGCGGTGCGCGGGACGACGTGAAGGTCACCTCGGCGGGGTCCATCAAGGTCACCAACGGCGCGGCCCTGACCCTGAACAGCAACAACAACGTCACCCACGAGGGGACCATTTCGATCTCGGACGCCAGCAACACCACCGGCCTGGCGATCGTCGGCGGCAATACCGGAGAGGTGAAGCTGTCGGGCTCGATCAGCGTCGACGACACCACCGAGATCAAGGACACCGACAGCGACGGCGACAATGACGGGCCGTTCGCCGTCGGCTTCAACCGGGTCGGCGTGCGGGTCACCGGGCCCGCCACCTTCCATGGCTCCATCACCCAGACCGCGGGCTCGATCACCGTGGAGGGCAACGATTCAGCCGGCGTCGCGCTGGAGAGCGCCATCGATGGATCCCTGCAGACCGCGGGGATCATCTCGATGATTGGCGACCGTTCCTATGGGCTGCACGCCCTGGGCACGGTCGGTGGCGACGTGGTGGTGACCGGGAGCGTCACCGCCCAAGGCAAGGACTCCGTGGGCGTGGCCCTGGACGAGAATGTCGGCGGCAAGCTCTCCATCAATTCCGCCATCGGCGCCTCGGGCTTCCGCTCCACCACGCGAGGAACCGACGCGGTGGTGGCCAAGCTGGACGTCGACGACCTGCTGATCGGCGGGCCGGCGGTGCGGGTGCGCGGCGACCTGTTCGGCGGGATGCTGATCGGGTCCTCCGGCTCGGCCAGCGCCTATGGCTCATCGCCCGGCGTGCTGATCGGCTCGGACGCCCGCAATGTTCGGCTGGGCGTGCTGGGGACCGGCGCGGACGCCTTCGGTTTCATGAACAAGGGCACGGTCCAGGGCGCGGGGGTCTATGACGGCGTGTCGGCCGTGGGCCTGAAGTTCGAAGGCCTGGGCCGCACGGTGACCATCGACGGCGGGGTCTGGAATTCAGGTTCGATCCTGGCCACCGGGGTGAAGGCCAGCGCCACGGCCTTCTGGATGGGGGCCGGCGCCCAGAGCGCCAACCTGACCAACGCCGGGGTGATCAAGGCCACCACTGTCGCCACCGACGCCAACGATATCGCGGCGATCCGCATCGACGCCGGGGCTTGGCTGCCCTACCTGGCCAACAGCGGCTCCATCAGCGCCCTGGTCAGCGGCTCCAAGGCCTCGGCCACCGCCGTGCTGGACGCCTCGGGATCGCTGCGCACCATCGAGAATATCAATTCCGTGGTCGCCACGGTGACCGCCACCGACACCACCCTGCCGGTGACCGGCCGCGCCATCGCCTTCGACCTGCGGGCCAACACCGCCGGCGTGGTGCTGCGCCAGTACGCCAACAGCGACACCGCCATCACCCCCACCATCACCGGCGATGTGCTGTTCGGGTCGGGCGCGGGGCGGCTGGAGTTGCTGGCGGGCGTGCTGAACGGGGCGGTGGCCTTCGGTTCGGGCGCCGACAGCCTGGTGATCAATGGCGGCGCCTGGCTGACCGGGGCGCTCACCGACGCCGGCGGCGGCCTCACCATCGACATCGTCAAGGGCCGGCTGACCGACACCAGCACGGCGACGGTCAACCTCACCAGCCTGAACCTGGGCGCGGCCGGCGAGCTGGTGTTCACCGCCGACCCCAAGGCCGCCAAGTCCACCCTGTTCAACGTCTCCGGCGCAGCGACGCTCGCCACCGGCTCCAAGATCGGCCTGTCCTTCGCCTCCAAGCTGGAGGCGCCGGCCAGCTTCACCCTGCTCAAGGCCGGCTCGCTGACCGCCGGCGCCCTGGACCAGAGCCTGCTGGGGGACACCCCCTTCCTCTACAAGGCCACCCTGCGGGTAGACGCCCCCACCACCAGCCTGGTGGCTGAGGTGCGCCGCCGCAGCGCCGCCGAGGCGGGCATGACCGCCTCGGAAAGCGCGGCCTATGACGCGGTGTTCGCAGCCTTCGACAAGGACGCCGCCGTCCGCGACGCCCTGCTCTCCAAGACCACGCAGGCCGGCTTCCAGACGCTGTACGACCAGTTCCTGCCCGACCACTCGGGGGGGCTCTTCCACACCCTGGCGGCGGCCTCCGACGCCGCGGGCCGCGGGCCTGATGCCGACGCCTCCATGAGCGACGCGGGCGGGGGCTTGAGGGCCTGGACTCAGGAGATCGCGGTGATGATCAAGCGCGACGTGGACCGCTCCACCGCCTACGACGCCGGCGGCTTCGGGATCGCCGCCGGGATCGAGGCCTCCGACACCGCCTTGGGCGCCCTTGGCTTGCAGACCAGCTTCCTCAATGTCGACGTGGACGAGGCCGGCGCCGTGGGCTCGGAATCGCTCTCCGGCACGGTGCTGTCGGCGGGCGTCTACTGGCGCGAGAGCCTCGGCGACCTGACGCTGGGGGCCGGGGTCACCGGCGGCTACGCCTCGATGAAAAGCCAGCGGGTGCTCAGCGAATCCGGCTTCACCCGCACCGCGGAGTCCGACTGGAAGGGCGCCACGGTCGCCGCCCACGCCCACGTGAACTGGAACCTGGAGGGCGAGACCTTCTACGCCCGGCCCCATGCCACCCTGGACTATTTCCTGCTGAAGGAGGACGACCGCACCGAGACCGGTGGCGGCGACGCCATGAACCTGGCCATCGACGAGCGCTCGTCCAGCCAGATCGCCGCCTTCGCCGGGGTCAGCGTCGGCGCCAGGTTCGGCATGAAGGGCGATTTCCGCTGGGGTCCGGAACTCACCGCCGGCTGGCGCCAGGTCTCCGGCGACGGGGCGGACGCCACCACGGCCCGCTTCGTCAGCGGCGGATCGGCCTTCACCATCGCGTCCCCGGAACTCTCAGGCGGCGGTGCGGTTGTACGCTTGGCCCTTCGCGGCCAGAGCGACTACGTCGACTTCGCCCTGGAAGGCGGCGGAGAGGTTCGCGACGACTACGAGGCCTACGACGCCCGCATCGTCGCCCGTATGGTGTTTTAAGGCGCGCTTACCATGACCCACCTGGCCGGAGGACTGCTGGCGCTCGCCGCCGTCCTCGTCTGCATTGCTCGGCATACCGCAGGAAAGCCCCCGCTGTGGCGTTCCAAGGTGGCCTTCGTGGGCTCGGTGTCATGCCTGATCGCCGGCGGCGTCCTGGTGGCCCTGGACCCTAGCGCCCTGGGCGAGACCCCGGTGGTGATCGTCGCGGCCCTGTGCCTGTTCGAGGGCGGCATGGCGCTGATCAGCCTGATGGCGGCGGCCGGCGCACGCCAGCCAAGGTGGCTCGCCTGAGCCACCTGCAAGTTCCCCCCGGACCCTCATCCCACACCGTGGGACCCGGACGCCCCCTAGCGTCCCGGGGCCTGGCTTTCGCCAGGGTGAGCGGGGGCGCTATTTCGCAAACAGCTCGCCGTTGCGCACCGAGGGGTTGGCCTCGGCCTCTCCCTTGCGGCTGAGCAGGAAGAGCGCGGTCTCGGAGCGCCAGTTCTCCAGGGCGCGGGTCGGGTCGATGGACCGCGCGGGCTTGCCGGCGTTCAGCGCCGAACAGGCCTCGATCCGCAGGTCCAGGTCGTCGCAGAGCGCGGTGAAGTCGTGCAGGGTGCAGAGGTGGATGTTGGGGGTCGACCACCAGGGCTCGGGCAGGGCCTTGGTCTCCGGCATGCGCCCATTGACCATCAGTGACCAGCGCACGCGCCACTGGCCGAAATTGGGCAGGGACACCACCGCCCGGTCGGCGATGCGCAGCAACTCGTTCAGCACGTGCCGCGGCTCGCGCATCTGCTGCAGGGTCTTGGACAGGATGGCGTAGTCGAAGGCCTGGGTGGGGAAGTGATCGAGATCGCGGTCGCCGTCCCCCTGCACCACGGCCAGGCCGCGCGCCAGGCAGGCCGAGACGCCCTGGCTGGAGATCTCCAACCCCTGGCCGTCCACCCCCTTTTCCCGGGTCAGCAGCTCCAGCAGCTCGCCTTCGCCGCAGCCGACGTCCAGGACCCGCGATCCGGGGCGCACCAGGCGCAGGATTTCCTTGAAGTCCTCGCGGGTCGTCCTCACGCCAGGCCTCGCTTCTCGGCGGCCGAGGCCAGGAATCCGCGCAGGGCTGAGTCCAGGGCCGGCTCCTCCAGGAAGATGGCGTCGTGGCCTTTGTCGGTGGTGATCTCGGCGAAGCTGGCGCGGCAGCCCGCGGCGTTCAGGGCGCGCACGATGTCTCGGCTCTCGGCCGTGGCGTAGAGCCAGTCCGAGGAGAAGGACAGCACGCAGAAGCGCACGTTGCGGGCTCGCAGGAAGGCGTTGGCCAGCACCCCATCGTGGCTGGCGGCCAGGTCGAAATAGTCCAGCGCCCGGGTGATGTAGAGATAGGAGTTGGCGTCGAAGCGGTCGACGAAGCTGGCCCCCTGGTGGCGCAGGTAGCTCTCCACCTGGAAGTCGGCGTCGAAGCCCCAGGACAGGCCGTCCCGCTGCAGTTCGCGGCCGAACTTCCGCTGCAGGGCGGTCTCCGAGAGGTAGGTGATGTGGGCGGCCATGCGCGCCACGGCCAGGCCCTTCTCGGGGCGCACGCCCTCAAGTTCGTAGGCGCCGCCGCGCCAGTCGGGGTCGGCCATGATCGCCTGGCGGCCCACCTCGTGGAAGGCGATGTTCTGGGCCGAGTGGCGGGCGGCGGCGGCCACGACGATGGCCGAGAACAGCCGCTCCGGATAGTCTGCCGCCCATTGCAGGACCTGCATGCCGCCCATGGATGTGCCCACGACGCAGAACAGGGTCTCGATCCCGAAGGACTCCACCAGCATGGCCTGGGCGCGGACCATGTCGGCGATGGTGATCATCGGGAAGGCCAGGCCGTAGGGCTTGCCGGTCCTGGGATCGAGCGAGGCGGGCCCCGTGGAGCCCATGCAGCCGCCGATGACATTGGGGCAGATGATGAAGTGGCGCTCAGGGTCCAGGGGCAGGCCGGGGCCCACCACGGTCGTCCACCAGCCCGGCTTGCCGGTCACCGGATGGGTGGAGGCCACATGCTGGTCGCCGGTCAGGGCATGGCAGATCAGCACGGCGTTGGACTTGTCGGCGTTCAGAGTCCCGTAGGTGCGGTAGGCCATCTCCAGGGGGGCCAGAACCGCGCCGGAATCCAGGCGCAACGGACGGTCGGCCGGCGACCTCCAGGTCCCGCCGTCGGTGGGGGTGGCGAGGGTAGCGTGGCCGACGTCGCTCATGGCCCGCTTGGACCGCCAACCACTTTCGCTGTCAACCGCTTCGCGTCGGCGGCGAGGCCCGCTATGAACCGAGGTGACTCCCACGCATGGGTGGGGCGACGGAGAGACCATGGACCGGCTGATCCTCCTGCGGCACGGCGAGGCCGAGCGCGACGCCCCCAGCGGCGACGATTTCGACCGGCGGCTGGTGGCCCGCGGGATCGCGGCGTCCACCGCCATGGGCGCGACCCTGGCCGACCTGGGCTTCTGCCCCGACGTGGCGCTGGTCTCGGCCGCAGCCCGGACGCGGGACACCTGGGAGGCGGTCTGCAAGGCCTTCCCCAAGGCGCAGGTGCGTTTCGAAGACAGCCTCTACCTGGCCGAGCCGGACCGCGTCCGGTCGCTCGCCAAGGCGGCCGGCGCGGCCTGCGGCACGGTGATGGTGGTGGGGCACAATCCGGGCCTGCAGGACCTCACCGTCCAGATGCTGAGGGACGGCGGCGCGCCCCCGGCCCTGATCGCCAAGGCGCAGAACGGTTTCCCCACCGCTGCGGCGGCGGTCTTCCTCTTCGACCACGCCGGACGCCCGTCCTATGACGGCCTGTTCTTCCCGGGGCGGTGAGCGATGAGAACGATGTCGCGAGCATGCTCCTCCTCTCCCCCCGCCTCTTCGGGGGGAGAGGGTAGGGTGAGGGGGGCTTGTCGGCCTGGCGCTGCGCCGATGGAGAGGCCGCAGACCCCTCACCCTACCCTCTCCCCTGAACAGGGGAGAGGAGGGGTATGACCCGCATCTATAAGATCCTCTCCCGCGCCGAGTGGACCGCCGCCGAAGCCTCCGGGAGCTTCCTGGGCTCCGCCGTCGATCTGGCCGACGGCTTCATCCACTTCTCCACGGCCGCCCAGGCGGGCGAGACCGCGCGGCGCTATTTCAAGGACCTGACCGGCCTGGTGGTGCTGGAGGTGGAGGGCGACGACCTGGGCGCCGCCCTGCGGTGGGAGCCGTCGCGGGGCGGGGACCTGTTTCCGCACCTCTATGACGTCCTGACACCGGTCCAGGTGCGCGGCGTCACCGAGGCCCCCCTGGGGGCCGACGGCGTGCCGATCCTGGGAGATCTCGCGTGATCCACGACCTGGCCGCCCGCGCCCTGCACGTGCTCGATCCCGAGGACGCCCATGGCGTCACGATCAAGGGCCTGGCCATGGGCCTGGGTCCCCGCGCAGGCCGCGACGATCCGATCCTGGCGACGACAGTGGCGGGGCTGTCCCTGCCCAACTGCGTCGGCCTGGCGCCCGGCTTCGACAAGAACGCCCAGGTGTTTGGCCCCATGCTGGCGGCGGGCTTCGGCTTCGTGGAGTGCGGCACGGTCACGCCGCTGCCCCAGGCGGGCAATCCGCGCCCGCGCCTGTTCCGGCTGACGGAGGACCAGGCGGTGATCAACCGCATGGGCTTCAACAACGAGGGCCTGGAGCCCTTCGCGGCCCGGCTGGCGCAGCGGGGCCCCGGGGTGATTGGGGCCAATATCGGCGCCAACAAGGACGCAGCCGATCGCATCGGCGACTATGTCACCGGCCTGACCCGTCTGTGGGGCCTGGCCTCCTATTTCACCATCAACATCTCCTCGCCCAATACGCCGGGCCTGCGCGCCCTGCAGACCAAGGCGGCGCTGGAGGAGCTGCTGGGGCGGCTGGCCGAGACCCGTGACCGGCTGCCCGCCGAGGGCCTCGTCCCCATGTTCCTGAAGGTCGCGCCGGACCTGGAGGCCGGCGAGGTGGAGGCGATCGTCGATACGGTGATCGCCAATGGGCTGGCGGGCGTCATCGTCTCCAACACCACCATCGGGCGCCCGGACCTGCGCTCGCCGCATGCCGGTGAGACCGGCGGCCTGTCGGGCGCCCCGTTGAAGGCCCTGGCCCAGCAGATGATGGGCGAGTTCCACGCCGCCGCCGCCGGCCGCCTGGCCCTGATCGGCGCCGGCGGCGTCGCCTCGGGCGCCGACGCCTATGCCCGCATCCGGGCCGGCGCCAGCGCGGTGCAGCTCTATTCGGCCATGGTGTTCGGCGGGCCGGGCCTGGTTCAGCGGATCAAGCGCGACCTGGCCCAGCGCCTGAAGGCCGACGGCTTCGCCAGCGTGGCCGCCGCGGTGGGCGCAGACGGCTAGATTCGCGCATGAGGCGAACAGACGTCGCGTTGCCGAAAGCCCCACGGTGAAGTAGGGGGAAGGCTCATGGCGGACGCCCTTCAGCCTCAGGCGCCCCCGAGGCGAACCAGACGGCGGTTCTTCTGGCCGGGCGGCCTCTCCGCGCGTCTGCTGATTCTCACCATCCTGTTCGTCGTCTCGGCCGGGGCCCTGGCCCTGCCGCCGGCCCTGGCGGCCTTCGAGGAACAGTGGCTGCTGGACCGGGTCCGCGCCGCCGAACTGGCCACCATCGCCCCCGACGTCGCCCCCGACCGGGTGGTGAGCGAGGCCCTGGCCGCCCAGCTGCTGGAGGGCGCCGGGGTGCAGCGGGTGGCGATCCAGACCGAGGGCATGCGCCGCCTGGTGCTGCAGGGCCCCAAGCTGGAGCGGGCGCCCTATCTCGTGGACCTGCGTGACCAGGCCCCGATCTCCTGGCTGGCGGCGCCGTTTCAGACCCTGCTGGGGGGCGGGGAGGGCCGCATGGTCCGGGTGATCGCCGAGCCCCGCATCCGCAAGGCTGATTTCATCGAGATCGTCGCCCCCGACGCCGTGCTGAAGCGCGAGCTGACCCGCTATCTCTGGCAGCTGCTGCTGATCATGGCCTTCGTGGCCACGGTGGCCGGCATCCTGGTCTATCTGTCCCTGGCCTTCTTCCTGGTGCGCCCGATGCAGCGCATCACCAATGCGATGGAGCGGTTCCGCGCGGACCCGGACGATCCGGCCTCGCACCTTGATCCCTCCGGGCGCCGCGACGAGATCGGCCGCGCCGAGGTGGAGCTGGACCTGATGCAGGCCGACCTGCGGGTGGCGCTCAATTCCCGCGCCCGGCTGGCGGCGCTCGGGGAGGCGGTGGCCAAGATCAACCACGACCTGCGCAACATGCTCACCAGCGCCCAGATCGCCTCGGAGCGGCTGGCGGCGTCCCGCGATCCCAAGGTGGCCCAGGCCCTGCCGCGCCTGGAGCGCGCCCTGGACCGCGCCGTGAAGCTGGCCACCGACGTCCTGGTCTATGGCAAGACCCAGGAGGCGGCGCCCGACATCAGCGCCATGCCCTTCGCCCCGGCCCTGGAGATGGCGGCGGAGGAGGCGCGGCTCTCCGACGACAGCGTGCGGCTGGAAACCCTTATCGATCCCGCCGACCAGGTCATCGCCGATCCCGACCAGCTGCACCGCATCGTCGCCAACCTGCTGCGCAACGCCCGGGAGGCGATCGAGGCGCAGGAGGGCCGCACCGCGCCCGGCGTGGTCACGGTCTCCCTGAGCCAGGCCGAGGGCGCGACCCTGATCCGCTTCTCCGACAATGGTCCAGGGGTGTCCAAGCGCGCCCAGGAAAAGATCTTCCAGCCCTTCGCCGGATCAAGCCGGCCCGGTGGGGCGGGGCTGGGCCTGGCCATCGCCCGCGAGCTGGCCCAGGGGCACGGCGGCGACCTGACCCTCGCCGAGACCGGCGAACAAGGCTCGGTGTTCGAGCTGCGCCTGCCGGGCGCGCCTCCACAGCTGAAGACCAAGCGGGCGCGGGCGAAGGGGGCCTGATCCGCTCCTCCCGGCGACGGCCGGGACCCAGATTCACTTCCAGCCAACGAGCTCGATCACCGTTCGTGTGGTTCGTGGACAATCTTGATCAGCCTCGCGGCGTCGCGGTCCGACGAATTGGAACCACGAACCACACGAACAGGGGTCCTGATCGACGCTCCAGGATGATCTGCGTCCCGGCCTTCGCCGGGAGAAGAGTTGGTGAGCTGCGAGCGCTGACTACGGCGCCTTGGCCACGCCCTCGCGCCTCGGGTCGGCCGCGCCCATCAGACCCGTCGGCGTCATGACGATGGCGTGCAGGCCGGAATCCTCGCCGCCGCCGGGCTTCAGGGTGACGCCCTTGGCGGCCAGGGCCTCCACCACGCCGGCCGGGAACTTGGCCGGTTCGGCGGCATAGGTGTCGCCGCGCGCGATCAGGTTGGGCAGGGCGATGGCCTGGTCGATGGGCAGCTTCCAGTCGAGGAAGGCCACCAGGGCTTTCAGGTTATAGGCCAGGATCGCCGAGCCGCCGGGAGACCCCACGGCGGCGACGAACCGGCGGTCCTTGTCCAGGACCACGGCCGGGGCCATCGACGAGCGGGGACGCTTGCCGCCCGCCACCGCGTTGGCCGCCGGGACCCCGTTCTTATCCTTCGGAGCGAAGGAGAAGTCGGTCAGCTGGTTGTTGAGGAAGAAGCCGTTCACCATCCGGCCGTTGCCGAAGATGCTCTCCACCGTGGTGGTCATGGAGACGGCGTTGCCCGCCGCGTCGACGATCACCAGGTGCGAGGTGCCGCCGGGCTCGACCGTGGCGTCCGGCGCGCGGACGCCGGCGCCCCTGGGCGTGCCGGGGCCGGGCGCGGGGCCCGCGGTGTCCGGCGCGATCATGGCCGCGCGCGTCGCCGCATAGGCGGGGTCGAGCAGGCCCGCCGTGGGCACGTCCACGAAGTCCGGATCGCCCATATAGCGGTCGCGGTCGGCGTACATCAGCCGGCTGGCCTGGGAGAACAGGTACCAGCCCTGGGCGTCGTTGGGATGGGCGGCGATGTCGGTGTGTTCCAGGATGGCCAGGCCCTCCAGCACCGCGGGGCCGCCGGAGGGGGCCGGGGGGGTGCAGACCACATAGACGCGGAACGGTCGGCAGGTGGCGTCGGTGACCTTGGGCTTGTAGCTCTTGAGGTCGGCCAGGGTCATGGCGCCGGGCCGGTCGCCCTGTTGCAGGCGCGTGACGATGGCCTCGGCCACGGGACCCTCGAGGATCGCCTTTGGGCCCTCGGCGGCGATCTTGCGGACCGTGGCGGCGTAGGCGGGGTTTTTCAGGGTGTCTCCCGCCTTCATGCGGGTCCCGTCGGGATTGGTGAAATAGGCCACCACGTCCGGGGCGCTGGCCTGGGGGAAGCGGCCGACGATCATGCCGGCCAGGCGCGGGCTGACGGTGAAGCCCTGGTCGCCCAGCTTCTCGGCGTCGGCGAACAGGGTGTTCCAGGGCAGCTTGCCGTGCTGGGACTGGGCCAGGGACAGCATGGCGACGGCTCCGGGCACGCCGGACGACCGGCCGCTCAGCAGGGCGGCGCCGAAGGGGAGGGGCTTGCCGGTCTCGTCCAGGAACAGGGCGTCGGTGGCGGCGGCCGGCGCGGTCTCGCGGCCGTTATAGGCGGTCACCTTGCGGGTCTTGGCGTCGTAATAGGTCAGGAAGGCGCCGCCGCCGAGCCCCGAGCTCTGCGGCTCCACCAG